>JANLIS010000098.1 GCA_024653985.1 Candidatus Roizmanbacteria bacterium | reverse complement strand
GAAGCAGTCGCCATCGGTATGGTCATAGAGTCCAGTTTAGCTTGTCCTAGCCAACCTATTCTAACCTCCGAGGTTAGAACAAGAGTGGCAGAACAAATTAAAAAAGCTGTCGTAAATGCCGGATTGCCAACCAAAATAAAAATGATCAACTTAGAGGAAATTTTAAAAATTATTTTAGCCGATAAAAAAAATATCAACAGAGAGATTCTAATGTCTTTACCAAGACGCATAGGCAAAGTAATCCCCAATATAAAAATATCATCAGAAAAAATTAGAAGTGCGATCGATCACTACAATTAATTAATTAATTGTAGTGACCTATATTTATGAAAACTATAGAAATAACAGTTCCGGGGTCAAAGAGTTTGACGAATCGAGCCATAGTATTGGCATCCTTGTCTAATGGGACGTCAAAAATAAGCAATATTTCAAACAGTCAAGATAGTCAGATAATGATTGAGGCGATGAAAAAGATAGGGGTTCAAATAAAAAAGACTGGTAATAAATTGCTGATAAAAGGGAACGGCGGGGTTTTTAGAAAAATTGATGGAAACATTGATGTTGGAGATGCTGGAACTGTAGCAAGATTTTTGACGGCCATAATATCTCTGATCCCCGGGAAAATTACTCTTATCAAGTCGAAAAGAATGAAAGAAAGACCTATGAAAGAATTAATTAAAGCACTAAAAACTATCAGAACAGGAATTATCTTAATAAGAGGGGACATAAGCAGTCAGTTTATTTCTTCTATTATGATGATCGCTCCGATTTTAGACAAGGGTCTGGTAATAAATATTACCGGACGTAGGATTTCCAACTCATATATTGACATGACAATTGATCTTATGAAAAAATTTGGAGTTAAAGTGGAAAAAAATAAACAGAACAAATTTATTATCAAAAAACAATCAATTATTCCAACAAATTATGTTGTTGAAAGCGATCTGTCCGGAGCGTCATATTTTTTTGCCGCCGGAGCCATATCAGGAAAAACTATTAAAGTAAAAAATATAAATTTTAGATCTAAACAGGGTGACTTGATCTTTCCTGACCTATTGAAAAAAATGGGTTGCCATATCAAAAAAAATATTAAAAAAGGATGGATTAAGGTTAAGGGTCCAAAAATATTGAAAAGGATCAACGTCAATATGTCAGAGATGCCCGATACTGCCCAGACCTTGGCAATCGTTGCAGCTTTTGCAAAAGGTAAGACGACGATCGCAGGGCTTTCAACCTTAAAAATGAAAGAAACCGACAGGTTAAAAGCTCTAAAAAATGAACTAAATAAAATGAAAATAAAAAGCAAAATTACGGACGATTCCATCAAGATTGAAGGCGGAACCCCCCAAAAAGCGACTATTGAAACATATGGGGACCATCGCATGGCAATGGCTTTTGCGGTGGCAAAATTAAGAATTCCAGGGTTAAAAATTAAAAATCCGGAAGTTGTTAAGAAATCATTTCCGAGTTTTTGGAAGAAATTTAATTACATATGTGAGTAAGTTTGGTTCTACACCTAACTTACCAATATTATATTTATGAAAAGCGGGATGCTTAATTTTTTTCGTAATAAAATTTAGTGTCACGCTTTGATAGGAGAAAATATGAAAATAATTTTAATCGGCTTCATGGGAAGTGGAAAAACAACGGTCGCAAAAATATTGGCAAAAAAGTTAGGTCTGGAGGTAATTGAAATGGACGATCTGATCATAAATAGATCAGGAAAAAGTATTGACCAGATATTTAAAGACGATGGAGAAAATTGGTTCAGAGAATTAGAGTCACAAATAGCAATTGACCAGAGAAACAAAGAAAATGTTGTCATCTCAACAGGAGGAGGTGTGGTGATAAACGCAGAAAATATTAAAAATTTAAAAATAAATGGAAAAATAATTTTTCTAAAAACAAGCTTTTCAGAAATTAAAAAAAGATTAAAGAATATTGACGATAGACCATTATTTAAAAATAAAAGATCAGCAGAAAAATTATTTAAATTTAGACAAAAGTTATATGAAAAAAATGCAGATTTAATAGTTAATACCGACGGAAGATCGGTCGAAGAGGTGGCATATGAAATTATCAGCCAAAACTAAAATTTGTTTGATCATCGGCGATCCGGTTGAACATTCGCTGTCTCCTGTCATGCATAATGCAGGATATGAAGCCTTAGGTATTGAAGATCAATTCGTTTTTCTTGGATCAAAGGTCAAGGTAGAAGATATCGGTATAGCTGTTAATGTAATGAGAAAAATGGGAATACATGGTTTAACCTGTACGATACCTCATAAGACTGAAGTGATGAGATTTTTGGACGAAATTGATGAAACGGCCCTAAAGATAGGTGCAGTCAATACTGTATTAAATCGAAGAGGAAGATTGATTGGTTTTAATACTGACTGGCTTGGAGCGGTCACTCCTTTGGAAAAATTAACTAGTTTATTCGGAAAAAAAGCATTGGTATTGGGTGCTGGTGGTGCAGCTCGGGCCGTTGTGTTTGGATTATTAAAAAAAGGAGCGGACGTTAAAATATTTAACAGGACAAAAGCAAAAGCCATTAAATTGGCGGAAGAATTTCAATGTCAGACGACCGATTTGAAAAGGGAATCGGATATAAAAGATTTTGACATAGTTATAAACACAACTTCAGTGGGGATGAAACCGATGGATCAAGAAACGCCGATCTCAACTGAATTTATAAATGATAAACAAATAGTCTTTGATATCGTCTATGTTCCACATGAAACGAAATTA
>JANLIS010000077.1 GCA_024653985.1 Candidatus Roizmanbacteria bacterium | reverse complement strand
AATGATTCCCAACAAATTTTACTTCGAATAAGAATCCCGGAAAATATTACTGACGGTGACTATTACTATAGTCTACTAGCCGAGACAATACCACCTACCTCTACTGAAGGAATTGGTTCAGCTCGAGCTAAAGCCACAATTGGTTCAAATATCTTGGTTACCATTTCTAATTCCGGTAATGTTGATATTAAACCAAAAATCGTTCTTTTTTCGATAAAAGACGGATTTATGCTTGGTAAAAATATCAGAATTTTTGATAGTTCAGATAAAATTCCTGTTTTTTTAAGGGTTGCTAATAAAGGAAAAAATATGATGAAACCGGAAGGTCAAATCAGCTTGAAAGGTAATTTTGGTGAAACGGCTAAATACGATATTATTTCAAAAAATATTTTGGCTGAATCAGAGCGATTACTCGAGGCAACACCATCGGCCGATTTATCATCAGAAATCTATCCTCCATCATCTTTAATATTATCCGGGTTTTTTATCGGTAAATATAGCCTTTCTACCCAGATCAAATTTGGAGAAAATTCTCCGACTATATTTGCTTCAACGGTATTCTATGCTTTTCCGTTTAAGATCATGGGAGGGATATTAATAGCTGTATTTATTATTATTATCATTATTAGAAGAAGAAAAGAAGAAGATTAGACTTCTTAATAACAAATGTCAAAGAACAAATAACAATTGAATTATAAATAACAAATTTTTAATTTAAAAACCGTCTTGTTATTAATTATTTAATATTGAAAATTCAATTGTCATTGATTATTTGTAATTTGTTATTATATTTGGTGCCATTCATCATTTTTTTCCCTTTCTAACAATCCGTTGGACTACTTTTGTAGGTTATAAGCGGTAGACAACATGTAAAAAATGTTAAATATTAAATGTTAAAGGTTAAATAAATGTTAAAAATTAAACTTTTAAATATAAAAATGAAATACGAGCTTGAGGAAAGAGTAGAAAAATTTGGAGAAAATATTATTGATCTAATAAAAAAAGTCAGAATTACCATAACAACGGAACCAATAATCAAACATTAATTAGGTCAGGAACAAGTGTTGGAGCTAACTATTTTGAAGCAAACGGAGCATCCAGTAGAAAAGATTTTATCAATAAAGTTTATATCAGCAAAAAGGAAGTAAAAGAAACCCAACATTGGTTAAGAATGATTTCAAGAATCGAAGAAATAATTAAAGTTGAAGCAAGAATTCTATATAAAGAAGCTCAAGAATTAGGAATGATTTTTTCAACTATCATAACTAAGACTAAAAATAAGTAGTTTAATCTTTAAATGTTTAAAAATTATTTAACAATTAATATTTAAGATTTAACAATTAAGTTATTAATATGACTAACTTTTTTAAATCCTTTTCGCCTTTGTTAAAGAAGTTAAAATTAAAAAAATATCTCTTGGAGATTATTCTTTTAACTGTGGCCTTGATTATTACAATCACGGCCATATTTTTGTACATAAATAATAATGAGCAGACTGTAGGGGTCGGTCTTGACCGACCCTCCGACGAAGTCATATCCCCAAATAAAATTTTTGTCGACGTTTCCGGCGCCGTCAAAAAACCGAATCTCTATCAAGTAGACTTTGGGGCTCGAATAAAGGACGTTATTGACAGAGCTGAGGGCTTGTCCGACGATGCGGACACATTGTTTTTCCATCGAAATTTTAACCTGGCTCGAATTGTTACTGACCAAGAAAAAATTTACGTCCCCTCAATTTCAGAAATTGATAATGGAATTTTTGTTCAAAATCAACAAACGTTGGACTATGTAACACCAATCACGGGCGATGTAAACATCGTCCCTACAGATACAGATAATCAAATAATTAACCTCAATTCCGCCACCATTGAAGAGCTTGACCAACTACCTGGGATCGGACAAGTAACAGCCAATAAGATCATTGCTGGTAGACCTTACGCAACTTTAGAAGAGTTGTTAACTAAAAAAGTGGTTAATAAAGGAGTGTTTGAGAAGATAAAGAGCCTTATATCAATATAATTAACCTAATTGACCTAATTATTCTAATTAACCTAAATAATGAACAATACTCAAATTACCAAATATGATCTTGAGGAAAGAACTGCCAAATTTGGTGAAAATATTATTAAGTTTTGTAATAAGCTTCCCAGAAACCCAATTACAACTCCTTTGATCACCCAAATTATAAAAGCAGGAACGAGCGTCGGAGCTAATTATTGTGAAGCTGACGATGCTGAAAGTAAGGATGACTTTAGACATAAAATAGGTATTGTTAAGAAAGAATGTCGAGAATCAAAACATTTCATCAGAATGATTGTTGTGGCAAACCCAACTTCAAAACAAGATGCTATTTCTTTATGGCAAGAGGCAAAAGAGTTAAATTTAATTTTTAATAAAATCTATCAGAAAGTCAAATAATTAGACATTGGAACTTTTTTAGATCAATTAGGTCAATTAGGTAATTAGAAATTTATTTATTATGCTTACTCCCTCTATTTTCACCAACATAATTAACTCTTATTTACCCGAACCTGAAGCCTCATTGCTAAATGGGATAATTTTCGGTGTCAATTTAAGGACAACCAAAGAATTTTACCAGCAATTAAAGATTGTTGGTCTTTTGCATTTAGTCGTTCTTTCGGGTATCAATATTACTTTACTCGCTGCGATGGTTAGCTCCGTTACTAAATATTTTAGCAAAGTTGTATCAACTTTGATAACGATACTAACCATAATTTTGTTCGTTATATTTGTAGGACCTCAAGCCCCAATTATCCGAGCCGCCTTTATGGGTCTACTCACACACGTAGCAATTATAACTGGAAGAAAAAACTATACTTTATATGCC
>JANLIS010000042.1 GCA_024653985.1 Candidatus Roizmanbacteria bacterium | reverse complement strand
ATGAATTAAATAAAAGCAGTGTTGCTAAAAAATATAAGATCAATACGATTGGTGCCTACATTTTCCGTTGTAATGTAAATGCTTCAACTTCAGCAAAAGATGATTTATGTAGTGATGGTTGTGTCCTTTCTGCTCATTCTTTTGGAATTGCTGTAGATATAAACTGGGAAGAAAACTGTAATGGCTGTTCAAACTATACAATGCCGATGGAAATTGTTGATATTTTCGAATCATACGGATTTCGTTGGGGAGGCAGATACAAATCAGTTTTTGGCTCTAGGATCGACGCAATGCACTTTGAATACATGTACGATCTTTGTAAGGATACTCAATAGTCCATAAAGTCAAAAGTCTATAAAGTTCATAAAGTTTATGAACTTTACAAACTTGCCTGCGTCGTTTAATATTATTCCATGGGAATAAAGGAAGCTATATTGCGTTTTTTGGAATACTGCGAATTGGATAAAAACCTCTCCCTCAAGACTGTAAAGATGTATGGTTACTACTTGAATTTTTTTCAAAGGTGGTTGAGTTCCGCCTACGCCAAGGCTTCGGCGGACAAGCAAAAAATTGAAGATTTTCCGGTTGCAAAAATTGACGATAATATTGTCAGAAACTTCCGATTATATCTTTCCCATGAATATAAGAATCCAGATAAGGGTGCTCTGAAGCGCCAAACTCAGAATTACTTCCTGGTAGCACTCCGGAGCTTCCTCCGCTACCTGGTTAGGCAGCGTGTCCAATCGCTCTCACCTGATATGGTTGAGCTCGGAAAAAACCGGGACAGAATCATAAAATTTTTATCACCGGAAGAACTAAAAAGATTGTTTGATGTAGTTAACCCAAAAGATGAAATAGGACTCAGGGACAGGACAATCCTGGAGGTCTTATTCTCAACCGGCCTTAGAGTTTCTGAACTTGTTGCCTTGAATCGCGAACAAGCCAACGTTCAATCAGGAGAATTTGGCGTAGTTGGAAAAGGCGGAAAGGGACGGGTAGTATTTTTATCAAAACATGCTAAAGAATGGTTGGGTTTATATATGACAAAAAGGTCTGATCCATACAGACCCTTATTTATCCGATATTCCGGACCCAAAGGAAGCGAAGGATTGACCGATGAGAGGTTGAGGCTCTCTGCCCGCTCGATTGAGAGGATGATCGATAAGTATCGGAAAATGGCTGGGATTACTCTCAGAATTGGACCACATATTTTGAGGCATTGTCTACATGCTGATACTCTGATCTTTACTGATGATAAAATTATATCAGCACGTGATTTGTATTATTCTGCGGAAAACAAAATATTTTCAATTAATCTAAATAATTTTAAAATTAATAAAGATCAAATAATTCAAAAATCATTTCATAATACTTATCTTTACTCTATTTTTGCTGACGGTTACGAAATAAAATGTTCTGGAAACCATATATTGTTCATCTTTAAAGATGGAAAAATTATTGAGAGTAAAGCAAAAAATCTTAAAATCGGAGACTATATATTGGCTCCAAAACAAATACCTCATGTAGGCAAAAAAATATATGATAAAGAACTTTGGCGATTATTGGGTTATGCGCTAGGTGATGGAGTTGTGAGTAAAAGTAGAAGAGGAATAATTCTTTTTGACAAAGATAAATATATAGTTGACTATTATCTGGAAATTATTAAAAAATATTTTCATAAAAAGGGGAAAATAATTAGGCGTGATAACTCAAATTCTTATGAATTAATTTGTTATTCAAAAGAATTAGTTGAGTTTTTTTATGACCTTGCTGATTTTAATAAAAAAGCTAAAGAAAAAAGAATTCCAAAAGAATTATCTAGTGCAACACTTGAAGAAATTTCCTCATTTATTGCTGGGTTTTATGATGCGGAAGGATTGACTCGAACTAATTATCCAAGATTTTTTTCGGCTTCTATCATGCTTTTAAAAAATATTCAATCA
>JANLIS010000031.1 GCA_024653985.1 Candidatus Roizmanbacteria bacterium | reverse complement strand
AAAGCCTCTTTTTTATTTTTACTCGTTATAAAAGATTCACCAAGATAAGTTAATATTCCCGGTTTTATCTGTTTGAATCCATATGCCGTCATTATCCTTGTTACCTGTCTTAAATTTCCTTTTTCTTGTTTAGTTAAATTACCCAATATTTTAATCCATTCTTCATTATAGTTCTTTCTGCAAGAATAATGCCATTCTGATAGATTTGTTATAAAGAAGAAAAAATTACCTATTTTTGAGAAGGTTACATTAAATTTCATATCTAAATTCTACTTAATAAACAGAGGACTTGTCAACCAAACCCCTCAATACACTAGCATTGAGGGGTTTAGGGTCGATTAGGGGCAACGGCTCAGCCGACCGAGCCGTTGGAAAACTGTGGATTTTCACATACATCCGCAACGGCGGATTGCCCTAAACTCATAAAATAGGGTATAATTGAGGGGATGTTGGACACAAAATTCTGGCACAGATATTTTCAGGTTTATGATGTTTTGAATATGGTTATTCCGTATCAAGAATTGTTGGTTTCTGTTTGCGATGAGTTGGAGATTAAGAGTGGGGAAAGGATACTGGAGGCCGGTTCGGGAACAGGTAATCTTGCTTTGAAGATTAAAGAAAGAGGAGGTGCCCCTGTGGGGATTGATATGTCCCAAGAGGGGATCAGTATTCACAAAAAGAAAGACCCTGGTACGGAAGTCGTACTGGGAAACCTAACTGATAAATTGCCATTTCAAGATAACTCTTTTGATAAAATTTGTTCAAATAATACTCTATACGCAATACCTAGAGATAAGAGAGGTTCGGTAATGAAAGAATTTTATAGGATTTTGAAACCCGGGGGGAAGGTAGTGATCTCTAATATTATAGATAGTTTCTCTCCTTTTGCGATATACAGAGAGCACATTTCAAAAGAATTTAAACGAAACGGTTTAGTATATGTATTAAGGAATATATTAAAATTTATTAAGCCGACGATAAAAATGTTCTATTATAATCATCTAATCAGGAAAGAGCACGGAGATGGCGATTTTGATTTTTTCAAAGAAGGAGAGCAGAAGAAACTATTAGAAGAAAATGGCTTTGGAAATATTTCAGATGAAAAAAAGGTTTACGCTGGTCAGGCGGTATTAACTTCGGCATATAAAATTTGATATGAAATTTGAATTTAAAATCTCAAAATGGGCGAATTTTTATTACTTTCTGCATAATTTTGCTGAGTGCGAATGGCCATGGCCGTACAGGCCAAAAGGACCTATTACTGTGTGGAAAAAGAAATTTGGCGATTTTAGTATAGAAGAAAAAAGTGCGATTGATCTTTTTAAAGAGATTTATAATAAACATTTTCTCAAAATATATATCGGCAAGTTATTTTTTGAAAGTGACAATCCTTGGACAGAGCTAGAAAAGCAACTTCCTAATAATGACACAAATGCTTTAAAGAAAGCTTTTTCTGTATTTGAAGAAAAATTTGATAAAATTTTTGAAGATAATTATGGATTTTTGGAAAACTGGAAGAAAGAGTTGTCATTGAAATTTAAAAATAAGAGTTTGGTCAAAGAGATTGGTGGTATCTTAAGTAATTTTTTTGGAGTTGATTTGAGCAGGAAGGAATTTAATATCTTTTTATTGCTAGGAAGTGATCTAGATATTTCCTTGGATAAATATATCAGTGGAGCAGGAGGTGAAAGAGGGAGGGGGCTTGATGAGGGGAATATCCTTCTGGAATTTAATATAAATTGCCCTGTTGAAAAGATAGATTATATCCAAGGTGTTATATGGCATGAAGTTGCCCATTATTGTATTGATAAATCTTCTTATAATAAACTAGCCAGCAGAATCATCAAACCTAAAAAGGCGGTTAATTATGTTAGTGAATTGATAATACGATCCTTATTACCCGTCGGAATTATCGGTATGGAATTCTTCAATGCACCCGAACCATTGAGTTTAACTTTTAAACAAGAATCGCTGCCGTTTATTGAGACAAAGGAAACTGAGAAAATTATAAAGTTGATTGATTCATCTATCAAAGATAGAAAAAAGATAGATGGTATTTACATTGAAGATTTGATTAAAATATTATCCGGAATAGAAAAATGGGCTACTCTCTTGAGAGAGTAGCCCATTTACGACCCCTTTTAGTCGGGGTCCGGGTCAGACGGCCAGCTGGTGGTGCTGTTTTCCCATGCGAATGTTCTGCATTCGCCTTTTTCAAACAGGGAGTGTATCTCACTGGCAGAAAGCCCTTGCTTGGGGTGCTGGCCTAGTCGGCCGAGTGCGCCAGCTATGGCATTGTTTCCGTCCATTTCATTTTCCTCCTTTCTCTTAGGTGTATTTACCAATCTTACTCCTAAGGTATTTAAAGGTTTGTTTTCTTGTCTGACAGAATATGCTTTTGCCGTTTTTATTTCTTAAACTTACACAGTCATTGTGACAAGAATTCACCCATTCGCATTCTAAACAATCGCGATGGAGGAAACTTGTCTTATCAAAATACTCTAACCTTTTTGGATTATTAAGTATCTTGATAAGAGGTTGCGCAGATAAATCACCGAACAATAAATCCTCTTGTCCTGAGAATCTATCGCAAGGATAGATCTTGCCATCATGATTAACGCAGAAAAAAGATGTGCACCAGCCGTTGAATTGACATAAAGATGCTTCTTTGCCAATAATACCGGCAAGATAATTTTCAATCTCTCTCACTCTGAAATCGGACTTGTTTTGTTCCAGCCAGAAATCAATCGTCTTTTTCATGTGGGTGGTTAATTCTTCCGGCTGAACATTAAGCGGATTAGACCGATCACTTTCTCCGGAATAAAAAATTGAAGTGCCTATATTTTTTATTCCTAATGTATCTGCGAAGAAAGAGAGATTCTCTTTTGTGTGTCCGATTGTGCGACTTGTTAAAGTTGAAAGGATAGAAACAGGGACTTTATATTCTTGTAGTATTCTTATCCCTCTTATCGCTTGTTGGAAAGAACCCTTATTCGCTTTATTTTTCCTTAGAAGATTGTGGTTTTTCTCATTGCCATCCAAACTAACTCCTATTTTAAATCCGTATCTTTTAAATAGGAGCGCCCATCTTTTGTTTATTAAAGTCCCGTTGGTTTGTACTGTGTTTAAGATTTTGTGACTTTTGTGTGAGTATTTTTCTTGAAACGCTACAACCTTTTCAAAGAAGTCATACCCAGCAAGAAGAGGCTCGCCTCCATGCCAAGTAAAACGCAGATTTCCATCAAAAAGTTCAAGATATTCTTTAATGAATTTTTCTAAAATACAAAAACTCATTATTGTTTTTTTATCTTGATTTTTCTTTCTATAAAAGCAGTATTCACACTTCAGGTTGCAGGAATCGCCACTGATTTTGATAATAGGCATCATTATCGGCAGTGGGGAAGTAAGTAAAACCCGGTTTTTCATTTTATCCTCCTTGTGCTGTATAGATAAAGGTTATTTTTGATTTTTTAAAGAAAATGTACTCTATTTGTATTCTACAAGTGCCATCTCAATCTGTCAATCTTTTAGATTGTTCATTTTTAGACATAAAACTTTGCTGGTAGGTTTAAAATAAAGTATAATTGGGGGATGAACAAATATATCAAAGAATTAGATGACAAAGTAAAAAGCATTAAATCTCAAGGACTCTATCCTGAAATACCAATTATTGAAAGTGCGGCAACTGAGCCCAAAATCAAGACTGATGGAAAAGAATTTTT
>JANLIS010000028.1 GCA_024653985.1 Candidatus Roizmanbacteria bacterium | reverse complement strand
TTTTATCCGGGCGATTCTTATTATTTTCACATCTTTGCTTATAACCGAGATGTAATTGATAAGACCGCTCCAAAATTTAAGATCAATATTCATCCTGTTCCCTATCTTAAAATTCCATATTATCCTGAGGTCACGGCCGAAAGTATTTATTTGGTTGATCTACCATCTTTTACTCCTATCTATTCCAGAAATGAAAATTTGAAACTTTTTCCCGCCTCAACAACGAAGATCCTAACCGCATTGGTTGCGTATGATGTATACAAACCAAATCAAATAATTACCGTCAAAAAAACTATCGATGACGGACAGGTGATGGGATTGCTTGTTGGTGAAAAAATCACTGTAGAAAATATTTTATATGGAACCCTCGTTCATTCTGGCAATGATGCCGCATACGTCTTGGCTGATAATTACGGATACGACAAATTTATTGATCTGATGAATAAAAAGGCTCAATCACTTGGAATGAAGAACAGTCATTTTTCAAATCCTAACGGATTGGATTCAGGATCTCAATATTCAACAGCATATGACCTCAGTTTGGCTGCGAGAGAATTCCTCAAAAACCCTTATTTATCAAAGATCGTCTCCACAAAAGAGATCATTATTTCTGATGTTGATTTTAAATATTTTCATCAACTAACTAACGTCAATAAATTATTGGGAGAAATTCAGGGACTTGGAGGATTAAAAACCGGATATACGGAAAATGCTGGTGAAAACTTGGTTTCTTTTTATAAAAAAAATGGCCATCAATTTGTCATAGTCATATTAAAAAGTTTGGACAGATTTAGTGATACAAGAAACATTATCAAATGGATCGAAGAAAATGTCAGTTATGTAACACCGGAGCTCTAGTTCTTTATCGCCTGAACATATGCGACAAAGTCGCCTTCCCCCAAGAATACATATACTGGCTGCAGATAATTTTGATAGGTGTCGGGATCAAAATAACGTAGTTTCATTTCTGTAACAACTATATTTCTCTGTCCCTGTGTTCCAGCAACGACAAGTCCCATGCCACTATTAAGCTCCGACCAAGCTTCCTCTCCTGTTTTAACCAAATAAGTGCCAACTTGTTCCTCTGACTTTTCGAAAAAGGCGATCTGACTATTTATTATCTGAAACTCCTCTCCTTGGAAGAGCATGATCACATAATTTTGACTGCTAAAAAATCTAGGAGTGGCTATAGAATAATCATCAATGTTGGGACGATAAAAATCTATTTCAACCAACTGAGCTTGTGAGCTTTTTTCAACATTAATAAAATTTTGATTGATCGGATTATATTTTAGATATTTTATTTTGACAGTTCCTTTCGCCAGTTCATCCGGATAACGACCTATCTTTTTCAAAAAATCGATCGCTTTATTTTCGATGACGGTTCTAACTGGGATCGTCAACTGCGAGGAAGTGAAGAGATCATTATTTACCTTTCGGTCAAACTTAAAATTAAAATTTGAGATGTCTATCGTCAAGGTTTTTTCCTTATCGGAAAAAGTGGCTATTTTTCCGGTTAATTGATGTTTGACTATCTCTGTATCAAAACCAAAGCTCTTGGCGATCAGATATATTTTTTCACTGTAACCAAAGCGGGGGTTATTCTGCGGCATAAAATAAACCTTAGCCGTATCTGTGGCTGTCACAGGATGTCCGTCAATAGTGTCTAGGGTGAATTTAAATCCTGCGCTTGATGAAGATATGGGAATTTCCGGTTGGCTTACCTTTCCAAAAATTGGATTAGTATATACGGCAACGGTTTTATTAGATTCTATGTAAATTAGTGTCAGCTTGATCGAATAAAAGAATATTAAGAATATAAGACAGGAAAGGATAGCATAGGGTAAATATTTTCGGAAATAAAATGACAGTTCAGTTAAGGACATGTAATTATATTACTGACTTGAAGAAGTTCAGTCAACATATTATTAAGCCATCTTATTAAATTAATCTCTGCAACATTCAAATATCTTAACTATTGTTTTATTAATTTGTTTTAATAGATCGTTTTTAAGATAATCTAAAAAGTTTTTGA
>JANLIS010000024.1 GCA_024653985.1 Candidatus Roizmanbacteria bacterium | reverse complement strand
TGAAGCTTCAATTAGATTGACGCCCATGGTAATATTGTCATAAAAAAGACTGCCGGGATTTTCGCGATTATAGCCGATGCCGCCGACGTTGCCTGCCAGATGAATGACGATATCGATATTTTTGGTCAGCTGAAGACAGTTTTTCATCTCCCGGAGATCAAATTCTTTACTTCTTGGAACAAAGATCTTTTTACTTTTTCGCTTTTCCTTTAGAGCTTTGTAGACGTATTGTCCAACAAATCCAGCCCCACCAGTCAGTAAGATTTTTTTATTGGTTAAAAAACTCATAAAGGAATTATACAAAATAATCACAAATAACCAATAACAAACATCAATTGAATTTTAAATAACAAATATCAAATGTCAAAACAGTTTTATTTTTGTTATTGATTATTTATAATTTGTTATTCAATTGTTATTTGTGTTTTGTAATTTGTTATTTTAGACTGGATCCCCGTCTTCACGGGGATGACAAACAGGTGTGGTCTTTCACTGGTTATATGGCTTTATGACGTGATGATCTTATGCTTTTGTAGGTTATAAGCGGTAGACAACTATTAATACTCATGTTAAGTTAAAAGTCAAAAGGCAAAAGTCAAAAATGAAAGTCAAAATTAAAAAGTTTTTAAAATGCCTTAATCAATATGAGTTATTCTACAGATCTTAAGAGTCGCTGTTATAAATTTAGTTTAAGTTTAATATCTTTTATAGATACTTTACCTAATCAAAGAAGCTGTTGGATAATTAGTGATCAGGTACTAAGAAGTGGAACCAGTGTTGGAGCTAACCTAGTTGAAGGAACTGCTTCAAGCTCAAGACTGGAATTTAAGAAATATCATGAAATAGCTTTAAAATCATCCAATGAAACAAAATATTGGTTAGGTCTTCTTAGAGATTCAGGAAAAGGAAGTAAAGAAGAAACAGAAAGTCTTTTAAAAGAAGTAACAGAAATTAGCAACATGATTGCCTCAGGCGTAATGAAACTTAAGGTAAAACATTACTTTTGACTTTTTAATTTAACTTTTGACTTTTAACTTTTGAATTTTGACATTCATTATTTGTATAATTATTTACAATATATTATTATTGACAAATAATGAACAAGGACTTTTTATCAAAAAATAAATATATAGTCATTACTATTTCTGCTGTCTTATGCAGTGTCGTGATATTTTTTGCTTTCCGCTATCTAACTCCGTTTGGGGCTGTCGTCCAATATCAGTTTAGCTCGATGCTTGATCGTGACAAGTTGTCTAAAATAAAAGGCGCCGAAGAAACCAGCAGCTTTAGTCCGACTCAAACGGGCGTCCTCCAGATCCCCCAGCAGACCATTAGACAGAATGTTGTCACTTTTAACTTAAAATTAATCACTAAACCGATTGAAGGCGTCTGGGTAAATCTGAGGTTTAAAGGTAACCCTAAGGAAATCAAGATCGGTGTCCGCGGATCGGAGAAAGAAGATTATCTTTATAAACCCTTGTATCAACAGCAGTTGGAGCAATTAAAAACACAAACAACGGATAATAATCTTCTTTTTTGGCAGAAGCAACCGATTTATTCTAATCTTGAACAGTTTGTTGAAAAGCCTCCTGTTGATAAAATAACAGCAGCTTATTTTTTTAATTTAGGAGATTTGTCTCAAAAAAAAATCTCTTCTTCATCTGAAAAAAATATGATTATTGCTAGAACTTTAAGAGGGTCACACACATTATTCATCCGAGTTGACAAAAAACCGTTCAATATAGCAATCGAGAAACAAGATAGCAACGCTTATAAAGGAGAAGATCGACTCCTTATTGAATTATATAAAGCAGATAAACAAATTACTAAAAAAGAAATACCGGATGATGGTATATCTGATGTCAGCAATCTCAAAATGAAGCCGCAAACAGAACAGATAAAGATAGATAATTTAGAACCCGGTATTTATAAATTAGTATTGACGGATAAATCATCAGGTGCGGATATTGGCATTACTAAAGTAGAGACTAATCAATCAGCGCTTGTTTCTGGTTCCCCATTTTATATCCTTGATGACCGGCCAGCTACCGTCTGGACTAACAGCAAAAAAATAACTGTTACCACCTGGCACGACAACAGCCTGCAAACCGTTAGATTGGATAATTTATATGACCTAAAGATTAATAAAAGAATCGAAAACTACGAATTCAATCTTAACAAACCTGAAACAGCAGATAATACCAGAGAGTTACATCAACTAGATATCCCGAAAAACGATCTGGTAATCAATAGTGACGGATATTTTGCTTTTTCAAAAGAGTCATTTTTTGATCCTGAGCCGATTAAGACTGTTGAATTATCAACGGTATCTGATATAGACAAGATAGACTACATCATCGCTAACTACCAACCAGTTAAGAAAGAAGGTGACTGGAAAGTGACCCAAGCTTATTTTGATCCCAAGGATATCAAGGTTGACGGTGATAAATTATATTTTTCCCTTGAATCACCGGAATTAAGCAGTTATGCTGGTGAGATCGTGATAGATAATCTCGAGGTGACTGTCAAGAAACCGGGCTGGATCAAAGCCGTCTCCCCGACCCCGAAAATAGAGGAAGAAAACAAAGCTCCGAACTTTTTCCAGAAAATCATCAACTTCTTTAAAAATATTTTTTCCAAAAAAGAAAAGGTTTCTGAACCAATTCCTGAGCCGTCCCCGACCTCAGAACCGACACCAACGCCGGATCTTAAAGCCCTGATGACCATCACCGTCTTTAATAGCGGCGCCGGCAAGGGAGCGGCCGGTAAATTTGCCGATATTTTAAAAGAGGCCGGTTTTACCAAAGCTGAAGCCACCAACGCCGCCAGCTTCGATCTCAAAAACGCCAGCGTCTCCTATAACGCCAAAGACGCTAAAATAGAAAAAAAGTTTATCGAAGAAATCGTCGCTCTTCTTAAAAAAAGTTATGACACGGTCAGGCAAGACGGCCAGGCCAAAGAGACGGGGATGGTCAAAGTCGTATTGGGTGAAAATCCGAAAGAGGTAACGCCGACGCTGACTAAAACGCCAGAGGCAAGCGCGACGCCGAGCGTGAAGCCTACTCCATAAGAGAGAATAACAAAACATAAATAACAAACATCAATTGAATAATAAATATCAAATGTTTAAAACAGTTTTGTTATTAATTATTTGTTATTCAATTGTTATTTAACATTTATTATTTATTATTATTTTTGTCAATTGTATATAATAATATCTAATGAAAAATATCTTTGACAAGATCCGGCCTTTTTTTGTTATTGTTCGCGATATTTTTCCCTATGTCTTACTTATTTATTTGATTTTTTTTCTTCTGGAAGTTCTTTTCCCCGGTTTTGTCTCGAATAACTTTGACCTGAACTATCTGCTGGTTGCCGTTCTAATATTGGGTTTTTTCAGCGTCTTTGCTCCATTGATCGAAAAAGAAGAAGAGCCTCCCCAAAAGAGCGACCGTAATCTGATTATCATACTAACCATAATATCTTTTATTGTTCTATTTTTTAGAACAAGGGATATGGGACTGTCTGGACTGGTCATTTCTTTTGTTGGAAGTCTTATTGTAGCCGGTATGTCAGTTATTCTTATCTATTTTCCTGATGAAGATGATGAAAATAAGGAAGAGCATATTGACACGATAAAAAATGAAGATTACGCTGCTTCTCCGCCAATCCAACTGACGCAGTTGAATATCATGACTTATTTAAGGCCTGGCATGGCTCTCCTTATAATGATTATTATAGTATTTTTTGCTTATAAGCAGATCAATAGAAAAACTGTCGAGACGAAACAGGCGGCTCCGACTCCGACGGTCACTATCGCTCCCATGATTGAAGAAGAAATAATGGAGCCGGACCGGGAGACTCTCCAAAAAGTATCGATAGAAATACTGAATGGAAGCCCGAAGGTCGGATCCGCTTCAGCCGTGGGAAAGTTTTTGATAGAAAAAGATTTTAAAGTGACAAAGGTGGCCGATGCCGACCGCAGCGATTATCAAAACCTATTGATCCGCTTCCGGCCGGAAGAGTATGAAGTCGTCAGATATCTTGTTGATATTATTCAGGGAATATATCCAAGTATTATCAGAGAGCCATTATCGACGGACAGTGCCAAGGTGATTATGATTTTGGGAAAGCCCTGAAAAAAATATCAAATATTAAATATCAAATATCAATTGAATAACAAATAATAAATAACCAATGATTAAACAGTCTTAAAGGTGTCATTCCCTCGAAGGAGGGAATCCAGACTAAAATAACAAAACACAAATAACAAACATCAATTGAATAACAAATAATAAATAACCAAATGAAAATAAATAATTCAAAATTTAAAATTCTCATCGTGTTTCTTCTCTTTCTCATTACCCGGATTTTTCCTTACATTAATAATCCTGTGCCGACGGGGTATGATGCCGGGCTATATCTTTTGAACTTTAAAACCTTCCCCGATATTCCCCAGTGGGTAAGGCTGGGATTTGCCCCGGGGCTGTATGCTTTCATGTATCCTTTTTTCAAGATTGGGATATCGCCCGAATCCGTCCTCATTCCCCTGTCGATCCTTTCCCA
>JANLIS010000118.1 GCA_024653985.1 Candidatus Roizmanbacteria bacterium | reverse complement strand
TGACAATATCACCATGGGCGTTAACCTAATTGAAGCTTCAAGGATTAATAAAATCAAAAAATTCGTCTGCATCGGCACCATCTGCGCCTACCCGAAGTTCACCCCCATTCCTTTTAAAGAAAAAAATCTCTGGAACGGTTATCCCGAAGAGACAAATGCTCCCTATGGTCTGGCCAAAAAAGCTTTGTTAGTCATGCTCCAGGCCTATAGACAGCAATACAATTTTAACGGAATTTATTTGCTGCCGGTCAATATGTATGGACCGGGGGATAACTTCAATCCCAAAAGCTCTCATGTGATTGCTGCTCTGATAAAAAAAATCTATGATGCCAAAAAAAATCATAAAAAAGAAATCATTGTCTGGGGCGACGGCAGGGCCAGCCGAGAATTCTTTTATGTCGAAGATGCGGCCCGCGCCATCGTGTTGGCAACAGAAAAATATGATCAACCGGAACCGATTAATATCGGCGCCGGATTTGAAATTACGATAAAAGACCTGGTCAATAAACTGGTCAAGCTGATGGATTTTAAGGGAAAGATTGTTTGGGACAAAACTAAACCTAATGGTCAGCCCAGACGCTGTCTTGATGTCTCCAAAGCCAAAAAAGAATTCGGGTTTGTGGCAAAGACTAATTTCGATGAAGGACTGAAGAAGACCGTCAAATGGTACATTGCTATGTGTCATTCTCGCGCTTTGCCGGCCGTAGTCTTGACGAAGGCTGGGAGGCGGGAATCCAGACTAAAATAACAAAACACAAATAACAAATATTAATTGAATAACAAATAATAAATAACAAAAAAGAAAATTAAGAATTTTTAATAATTGCCGAGAAGATTAAAAGAAGTTCTTGAGCCTCAGTCCAGAGTATTTTTAGTTCATCTTTTTTATTAGGAAATAGATTAATTAATATTCTTAGCCAATAGGTAGTTTCTTTTGCTTCTTTTTTGCAGATGCTAATTTTACTTCTGAAATCACGTTTTGAATCACTTCCATTAGCCTCCATATAATTAGCTCCGATACTTGTTGCGCTTTTTATTAACTGTTTTATTTGATTTTCACTTAAATAATTTATTGTTATTGTTCTACAAAAATCAAGAATCTTAGTAGAGAAGATGGCCGTCCTTTCTTCAAGGTCAAATTTATGTCTATATTCTTGTTGTGTCATTTATTATTTGTTATTTAATATTCAATTGTTATTTATTATTTAATATTTGTTATTATCATGTCAATCGCTTATAACCTACAAAATCATTACTTTAGATTATCAAGAAGGGATTTATTTGATAATAGATGTCATCCTCATATTCTCATGTCATCCTCATGCTTATTTTGTATAATTCCTCTGTGTCATTCCCGCGAAGGCGGGAATCCAGACTAAAATAATAAATCACAAAATTCAAATAACAATTGAATAACAAATTACAAATAATCAATAAAAAAACTGTTTTGACATTTGATATTTGTTATTTAAAATTCAATTGATGTTTGTTATTGGTTATTTGTGATTATTTTATATAATTCCCCTATAAATATATGCCAGAAGATTACGAAATCAAGATCAAGCCGATAAAGACAAATTTTTATCTGAATTTCAGAGAGCTTTGGCATTACCGCGAGCTTTTTTATATCTTTGCCTGGCGGGATATAAAAGTAAGATACAAACAAACAGTTCTCGGCATCGCCTGGGTCGTCTTTCAGCCGTTAGTCTCGATGTTCGTCTTCACTATTTTTTTCGGCAACTTCGCCAAAATACCTTCAGGTAATCTCCCTTATCCCTTATTCGTCCTCTGCGGTCTGGTCTTCTGGACATTTTTCTCAACAGCCTTATCTTCCGCAAGCAGTGCCTTAACCAGCAATGAAAACATTATCAAAAAAGTTTATTTCCCGAAAGTCATCTTGCCTTTGTCTACCATCGTCACC
>JANLIS010000072.1 GCA_024653985.1 Candidatus Roizmanbacteria bacterium | reverse complement strand
TCGGGCAAACGGAATTAAAATCATTAATTGAAGAAATTATTAATGAAAAAATCCCCCCGCTTCCGCTATAATGTTAACTAGGAATATTGTGTTTTAGTTAAAATTTTTATAGATTCTGTCACTCGAGACGACTATTCCCCTGCGAGGCTCTGCCGAATATCTCGGCAATCCGCTTCTCGGGGAACCTTTTCTCTACGTGACACCTATAAAAATTATTGTATTTTAACAAAAGCGGGATGCTTAATTTTTTTCGACTTGGGAGTCCCCGAAAAGGGGAGGGATCCCACGGAGATAATAAAATTAAGTGTCACGCTTTGGTATTAGCTTATTTGTAATATTTTATGGACAATATCATTGCTTTAGCTAAGAGACGGGGATTTTTTTATCCATCTTCCGAGATCTACGGAGGATTGGCCAATACCTGGGACTTTGGTCATTATGGTGTGCTTTTGAAAAATAACCTGCGTGATCAGTGGATCAAAAGATTTGTTTTAGATAGAAAAGATATTGTTATGGTTGATGCTTCAGTCATTTTGAATCCGAAGGTCTGGGAAGCTTCCGGTCATGTTACCGGTTTCAATGATGCTTTAGTTGACTGTAAGAATTGTAAATACAGAACCAGAGCCGATCATTTGATTGAAGCAAAGCTGAAAGATATAAAAGTGGAAGGATTGCCTGTAGAAAAGTTGACGGAAATAATAAAAACCAATAAATTGAAGTGTCCTCACTGTGGATCTGCTGACCTGACCGATGTCCGTAAGTTTAATCTATTATTCGAAACCAAGATTGGTATGGTAGAAGACAGCAAGTCTAAAGCATATTTGAGAGGTGAGCTGGCTCAGGGAATATTTATGAACTTTAAAAACGTTGTTGATACAATGAGAGTGAGAATGCCATTTGGTATTGCATCACAGGGAATCTGCTTCAGAAATGAGATCACTTTAGGTCAGGGTGTTTTCCGGACGCTCCAGTTTGACCTGATGGAGTTTGAATATTTTATCAGACCTGAGGAATGGGAAAAGATCTTTGAAATCTGGAAGAATGAGATGTGGAGCTTTGCCCTCGAACTTGGACTTCCAAAAAACAAGATCCGTTGGCGCGAGCATGAGGATTTTGAAAGGTCCCATTATTCAAAAAGGACCATGGATGTCGAATATGAATTTCCTTTTGGTTGGAAGGAAATGTGGGGTCTTGCCTACAGAACTGATTTTGATTTGAAAAATCACATGAAGAATTCTGGTGTCGACCTGAGCTACCGTGATCCAAAAACAAACGAAAAATTCGTACCTCACGTGATCGAACCTACCTTTGGTCTTTCAAGATTACTGATAACGATACTGATAAATGCCTATCATGA
The DNA here is from genome assembly GCA_024653985.1 of Candidatus Roizmanbacteria bacterium. Taxonomy (GTDB): domain Bacteria; phylum Patescibacteriota; class Microgenomatia; order UBA1406; family GWC2-37-13; genus GWC2-37-13. Next base: position 8,228 of record JANLIS010000072.1, on the reverse strand, counting down.
AGAAGAGGTCAACGGTAAAAAAAGAATCGTTTTGAAATTAAAACCAAGCCTGTCACCGGTCAAGGTCGCCATCTTTCCACTACAAAAGGATGAGAAGTTGAAAAATAAGGCTTTGGAGCTTTTGGGAGATCTAAAAAAGACTTATGTTTGTGAATTTGACGACTCTGGAAACATTGGACAAATGTATAGGCGCCAGGATGAAATCGGTACCCCTTTTTGTGTTACAATAGATTATAAAACATTAGAGGATGAGACGGTCACTGTACGCGATAGAGACACGATGGGGCAGGAAAGAGTTAAATTGAGTAATTTACAGAAGTATTTAGGAGAAAAATTAACCTAATTGACCTAATTATTCTAATTGATCTAAATAATAACCAATAACCAAATTGGAATTTGGACATTTTTTAGGTAAATTAGGTTAATTAGAAATTAGTAATTAGTAATTTAACAAATATTATGAAACTAGATCGAAAAAAAATGATGATCGTCGGAGGAGTACTTTTGGTATTATTTGTTTTTTTTGGATATAGGTTTTTTGCCGGACAAAAACCAAAGGTTAATACTGACGATCAAGCAGCACCGTCTGACATGGTTTTTCCGACGGTTGACAGCTCCGTAAAAGTAGATCTTATATCAACAAAAAAAGGTGAGGCCATTCTGTCGGTAAATAATGCTCCGAGAGGAACAGAGTCGATCGAGTTTGAAATGAGCTACCTTGTCATAAATGAAGATACCGGAGATGGCGGGGGAACCGTTTCCCAGGGTGCGATCGGAAAATGTTATGAGGTAAAAGGTATTTGGGAATGCGGCGAACCGTCTGCGTCTGGACGCAAAATCATTTTGGGTACTTGTTCGTCTGGAGTATGTAGATACCATAATATTTCAGGACCGATCAGAATTTCATTGAAATTCTCAGGAAGTTACGGAAATAAGATGTTTACAAAAGAATACGAGCTATAAAATCAGTTAATTTTAATATTTAATATTTAGAAGGGGGTGTTTTTAAGTTCATGCCAATAATCAAATCAGCAATAAAAAAAGTTAGAAAAGATAAAAAAAGAACCAAAGTAAATGATCTATATACCAAGGCCTATCAAACGACTCTAAAAAAGATAAAGAAAGGCGGTGGCGATGTAAAAAAATTGATCAGCTTATTTTACTCTCAAGTTGATAAAGCTGTTAAACACCACGTTATCCATAAAAATAAAGCCATAAGATTGAAATCAAGGGTCAGCAAAAAAGTTTCAACAAAGAAATGAGATACAAAATAAATTTGATGCACAAAAAAGAGATAAGCCTGATAGACAGGATAACTTTTTTTGGCCTTAATTATTTGCGTTATATTATTGTCATAACCCAATTGATCGTAATTGGAGTCTTTTTCTACAGATTTCAGATCGACCAAAGGATCATCGATCTGAAAGAAAGCGTCGAGCAAAAGAAAGAGATCGTGAAAATTGTTCTGCCTCTTCTGAACGAAGCCGCTAAGATCGATAAAAAGACCTCGATTATAGACGAAACCCTTCTTCAACAGAAAAAATTTAGCGGAATGGTTGATTATTTTATCGCCTCATTTCCGGAAACCGTCACCTTGACCAATATGGAAATAAAGGGGGGAGCGATCAAAATTATGGGTGATGCATCGGATGCCAAGCACCTGCAGTCTTTTTACACAACATTAAAAAAAGAAAATAAGTTTAAGACTGTAGACCTTAAAAGTATCAAAAGAACCGAAACAGGATATAATTTTGTTTTGTTATTGGATAAATTTACCAATATTTAAGATATGAATTTAAACGCAATATCAAAGGTTATATTTGAGAAAAAGAACACTGACTATCTTTACGTCATTTTTTTTCTTTTGATATTTTCTATTTTTATAGTCTTTGCCATAAGGCCATCACTGACAACAGCATATTCCTTAAAAAAGGAAGAGGCTGATCTGGCAAAGATCGATATGGTCTATGAAGAGAAGATCAACAACATCACCTCGATCCAAACACAAATAGAGGATAACCGGGATAATCTGCCGCTTATAAATCAGTCGATCTCCGAACAGCCGGAGGTAAACAAGATCATTGAAGATGTAAAAAAAATAACTGACAAAAATTCGATCACCATCAATAAGGCAAGTATCGTTGATATCAACTTTTCAAAAACAAATAAAGAAAAAGAGAACGTTAAGCTGAAGATGGAGGTAACAACAAGTTTTGATAATCTGAGACTGTTTATAACAGAAATACTTGCCCAAAGAAGACTGAAGTTGATAGATGAAATGATCGTAAGCAAGGATAAAGATTCATCCGGATCAGGAAATTTAAAAGTTAATTTTATAATTAACGGTTATTATCTATGAACAGAAAAGAAGTCCTACTATTATCGATAGGGGTTTTTTTGACAGTGATCAGTTGGCTTATCGCAGACATTCATCATGCGGCAACTGAAGATAAGATAAAATCAAGGATCGTCATACCACAGGTTCAACAATACAATATCAGCAAGGAGATGCTGGAAACATTAAGAAATAAAACTGAGTAAATATGATATATTCGGATATTTATGTAAGAAAGGAAAACAAGCTGCCAACAGTGATCGGTTTTTTGTTTGTGCTATTGATCGGAATATTTTTCTCAAGGCTTTTTTTAGGTAATGCTAATTTATCCAAAGCATCGCTCAAGGTTGCAAAAAGAGTTGAGACAGTAAATTTATCACCTTCCCAGGCCAGTATTTTTTGGCAGACAGATAAAAAAGAATCAGGTTGGGTTATTTATGGAGAGTCGGAAAATAAGGAGAATAAGATCGTTCTTGATGACAAGGATCTGAATAATGTCGGCGAAAAAAAAGGCAAATATATAGTTCATCTGGCAACATTGAAAGAGCTGTTGCCGGGTAAAAAATATTATTTCAAGATCGTTACCAATAACAATGAAATTATTGTCCGACCCGATGGAAGGTCATTTAATTTTGTTACTCCGCTAGGCAGTCTTAACGGTTTGCAGAATATCAGTCCGGCCTTCGGTAAGGTGTTAAGATCAAATTCGGTTGATCCTTTGACCAATTCATATATTATGTTGAGCGTCAAGAATGGATATCCTCTTTTAACTCAGATCAGATCGGAGGGTGACGGAAGTTGGCTTATTCCTCTAAACCAAATATACAGCAAGGATAGTCAAAATGTTCTGACAATATCGGACACGGATAAAATAATAATAGAAGTCATCAATAGTGATGGGGAGGGGCTCACAATTACGACAATTAAATCTAAAATTTCTCCACTGCCGCAAACGACTGTCTTTATCAAAGACAAAAACTTTTCTTTTGTAGAAGATGAAAATGTTTTGTCGGCGGTTTCATCTCCATCAGTTCCAAGAAAGGTTTCAGATAAGAGAACAGAGATCTTATATCCAAAGGAAGGTTCCCTGATTCCGGGAAGCATCCCATTGATCAAAGGCGTAACAACACCGGCTACCAAGATCGAGATCACTGTCAATTCAAAAAAAACCTACTCGGCTACCACGACCAGCGATAGGGAAGGTAATTGGAGTTATCTGCTCCCTGAAAATCTAGAGCTTGGACCCCATACAATCGTTGTTAAAACAAAAGACAGCGCCGGAAATGAGACCTTGATAACAAGAAAGTTTACGATCATTGCCCAGCAAGGTAATGAAGGTAGAGTATTGGGAACCGCCTCTGGAGCGGCCACTCTTGCACCGACGGTTGCTTACAATTCTCCGACACCGACGATTGTTAGTTCATCATCAGCCACGATGACCCCAACACCGCCAGTCAGCGGTATTAGTTTTTTGGGAACGATTATTGGTGGTCTGTCACTGGTTATAATCGGCGGAGGAATTCTTCTTGCTTTCTGAGTTAGTTTTTCGTTAAAATGAAGTTATGAATGTTTTCACGTTCTTGTCGTATGTCAATAAAGTCAGCCTGATCGCTTTCTTTGTCACAACCCTTATCGTAGGATATCAGATCTACATTCTTAGAAAAGAAAAAGGCAAGGAACAGGCACCAACGATCCCGGACTTTAAGGAAGGTGGTACATTGGGTATGGTCTCTAACTTTACCAGCCTCCCAAGTTCTTTGACAAAAAAAGAACTGAAAGCCGTCAACTATTCTAAGATGATCTTTCCAATTATCACCGCATTTACGGTAATAATCATTGTTTTTGTAGTTTCCTTGATAGGTAAGAACGGTTCTCCTGATCAGGCTTTGGTAACCCCGTCTCCCATAGTCACCAGAACCCCGATAGAGAAATCAGCATCACCGACTCCGAAACAGGTTATATCTCCACCGGGATCATTTTTCCCGACAAAAGAAGCCTCTCCGTCACCGATAGTTGAAGCATCTGTAGAAGCATCCCCGTCAGCAAAACCGACAGTTGAACCGACCGGTTCGTTTCAAGCATTGTTAACAGCCTCAACTTCACCGACAGTTGTTCCGACCGAAATAATTTTGGCTCAAGCTCCAAGCTTGACCCCTACAACTAATCCATCTAATATAACACCCACTACGGGAGCGATCAAAGTTCTTCCGGAAACGGGCAGTCTTGAAAAGGGGCTCTTGATAATCGGAGTGGCTTTATCAACGATCTTCTTCTCTTTTTGGTTTTAACTGATCACAGTTTTCTTTTTGGTCAAGACGGCATTCAATATATCGGTGAACAATGTCGATATCATCATTGATCGGGATCAAGACCCAACGGCCGTCAAATCTCGACAGATCAGTTGTCGGATTTATAAAAAAATCTTCAGAGAGAACGATCTTATCAAGACTAAAATTTCTTCTGAGAAATATGTTTTTAAAAATAATCGCCGACTGTTGATTATTGATATCCCTTTTAACTAGTTTGTCCACAAGCGCATAAAGTTTTTCAAATTGATCAAGGTTCGGTTTTTTGGCAAAAGAGATCAGGCTATTTTTGATCGCTTCCAAAACCTTTTGCTGTCTTTTCTCTCTGGCAAAATCGGTCCCTTCATCTCCTTCCGCATGGCGGGACCTGACAAAGTTCAAAGCGGTCCTCCCATCCATAGTTGTCATTCCCGCATCAAAATGAATATGCTGGTATCGGCATGGGAAGTATTTCCATACCTCTTCTTCGGTAGGATACGTGTCGGTAAATTTTTCGATATCCTCATCGGAATGACCGCATGAAGGAGGCTCCTTAAGATCGTCATTCGGTATCGGAAAAGCATAATCATCAAATGTCCTTTCAACATTAACCTCAACCCCTCCGATAAAATCGATCAGTTCTTCGAATTGACCAAAGTTGACAGCTGTTGCGTAATGGATAGGCTGGCCGATAATTGTTTGCACTTCGGCCTTAGCCAGTATAAATCCGGATCCTTTTTTCTTTGCTTCTCCATATGCGTAGGCTGAGTTGATCTTATCCTGAAGAGCTGGGCTCCAGACATCACGGGGTATTGATATAGTAGTCAAATGATTGGTCTTCAGATCATAGCTAAGGACGATAATTGAATCAGAAAGGTTAGGGCCCTCATATTCAACCCCGGCAATTCCGAGAAAAAGAATATTGACATTACCGTTATATGATTTTAAGCCGTCCAAGGAAAGAAGGGTTTTGATAGGTGAAACTTTTAGTGTCTTGGTGATGAAGATGTAATAGGGTCGGAAAATAATTATAAGAACGATCAGGAGGAGAGAAAGGGCAATAATTACCTTTTGCTTAAGAGAGATATTCATAAATTTCTAATTTCTAATTATTCTAATTAATCTAAAAAATACCCAAAAACCCAATTCCTAATTTGAATTTGGGATTTGGTTATTTATTAAAAATTAGATCAATTAGGTTAATTAGATAATTTTAATTTATAATTATACTTCATGGAACTTGACATTCTCAGACATCTAAATAAAAAACAGAAGGAATCGGTCATAAACTGCAGTGGACCGACGGTCATTTTAGCCGGTGCCGGGTCGGGAAAAACAAGGGTTTTGGTTACCAAGGTCATCTATCTTATTAAAGAAAAAAAGATTCTACCTTCATCTATTGTCATGCTTACCTTTACCAATAAGGCGGCCGCCGAGATGAAGGAACGGATCGTCAAACAGCTTGGAGGTAAAGGTAATTTGGGTTTTGTCGGTACCTATCATTCCTTTTGCGTCAGAATCTTGCGGCAGTTTTGGGAACCAGCTGGACTAGACAAAAATTTTATCATCTATGATGACGGTGACCAAAAGACGTTATTGAAACAAATAATCACCGACAGAAAATTAGGCAAAAAAACTCCCGGATATTTTTCCTATTATATTTCTTTGGCCAAAAATCAGATGATCACACCGGAGACATTTTTGGAAAACTTCAAGTTCCACCAAGCGGCTCTCGTTGCCGATGTCTATTTTCATTACCAAAAAAAAATGACCGCGAATAGAGGGGTAGATTTTGACGATCTGCTGATCAAAACAGTCCAGCTTTTTCAAAAACATAAACAGGTCATCGGTTATCTGCAAAATAAATTTCATTATTTCCTGGTTGATGAATTTCAGGATACAAACTTTGTCCAATATCTGTTGACCAAGTTGTTGGCGGACAGATCAAAGAATGTCACCGTTGTCGGTGATTTTTCCCAGAGCATATATTCATGGCGGGGAGCTGATATCACCAATCTCAAAAAATTTGAGAAAGATTTCCCCGGAGCAAAAACTTTTTATCTGGAAGAAAATTACCGATCTACCCAAAAGATCCTTGATTTTGCTTTTAATATCATTTCAAAAAATAATACCCACCCGATCCTTCACCTATTTACCGATAACAAACCCGGAGAAGACATCGCTTTTTATCAGGCCGATAACGAGCAGGAAGAAGCAATATACGTCGCTGAAGAGATCACCAGATTGATAAACGTTAACAAGGAATTGGAACCTCCGAACTTTGCCATACTCTACCGCACCAATGCCCAGTCTCGTGTCCTTGAAGAAGTTTTGCTCCGTTATGGAATGCCGTATATCTTGGTCGGGGGAACCAGGTTCTATGAAAGAAAAGAGATCAAAGATATCTTGGCCTATTTGAAATTATTGATCAATCCGAACGAATCAGTATCTTTGGAGCGAATCAAAAAACTGGGTAAAACGAGATTTTCAAAGTTTAAAACACTTTATGATGAAATAAAGGATAAGGTTGAGACGATCACGACCGAGGAGCTGATGGAAAAGGTCTTTGAAAGTGTCGGCTATCTGAAAATGTTCGACTCTGAAGATGAGGAAGATTTTAGCCGTTTGGAAAATATCAAGGAACTGAAATCGGTGGCGGTCAGCTTTCCGAAGTTGATGGATTTTCTGGAGCAGGTGGCCCTCGTTGAGTCTGAATATTCACAGCATGAAAAGGAGACCAAGGATAATAGGCGACTGGTTCTGATGACCCTTCATCAGGCTAAGGGGCTTGAATTTGACCACGTTTTCATCGTCGGCGTCGAGGAGGGATTGCTCCCGCATTCACGCTCAATTGATGATCAATTTCAACTGGAAGAAGAACGACGTTTATTTTACGTGGGAATTACGAGAGCGAAAAAGGCATTATATATTACTAATACAAGAAAAAGATTTATCTTCGGCTCTCAGGGATATTCGGTACCTTCAAGATTTATAACAGATGAAGACGTCACCTATATTTAAAATATACCTTCTTGACGATCTAAAGTAGTTACTTTATAGGTTATATGCAGTTGACGTGACGCTTTAATTATTAAATATTAATTGTTAAAGGTTAAATAAATATTAAAAATTAAACATTTAAACAATAAATGCAATATAAACTTGAGGAGAGAGTAGAAAAGTTTGGTGAAAATATCATTGATCTGGTCAAGAAAGTAAAAGTTACCGTAATGACAGAACCGATAATTAAACAATTAATTAGATCTGGAACGAGTGTAGGGGCCAACTATTTTGAAGCAAATGGAGCATCTAGCAGGAAAGATTTTATTAACAAAATCTATATAAGCAAAAAAGAAGTAAAGGAAACCCAACATTGGTTGCGGATGATCTCAAGGATTGATGAAGTAGTAAAAATTGACGCAAGAATACTTTATAAAGAAGCAGTGGAGCTGGGAATGATCTTCTCAACTATTATTACCAAGACTCGAAACAAGTAGTTTAATATTTAACCGTTTAACAGTTTAATAATTCTTTAACAATTATCCTTTAAGATTTAAGAATTACAGTGAGGGTTTTTTCGGAAAGCTTCCCTCCGGTGCGTACCAATC
>JANLIS010000034.1 GCA_024653985.1 Candidatus Roizmanbacteria bacterium | reverse complement strand
AGCGGGGTAGGGTAATAATATTTAATTTTTAATTTATTACATATAAGACTGCCCCGCAAATTGCGAGGTATGATGAGAAACCGAACTTATTTTTTTGTACTTTTCAATATTATTCATACTAAATTTACAGTTAATTTATATATTAACGTGTTAACATGATAATACACAACCTTTTAAAAGTCAAGTGAATGTTATAATAAAGTTATGGGCACATTTCAGAACTACAAACCGAAAAATGAAAAGGAAAAGTATTTAGCAAAGGCATTTCTAAAGTTAAAAAATGAACAAGAAGTGGTAAATTTTCTTAGAGACCTGCTTACGGTAAAGGAGATGGAAGAATTTTCTAACCGCCTAGAAATGGCAAAGCTATTAAAGGAGGGAATATCATATAAGGCGATCGCCAAAAAACTAAAAGTATCAACGACTACGGTGACCAGAACTGCTCATTGGCTATTTCATGGGTGTGGCGGCTACGAAAAAGTGATAAAATAGACTCATGGAATTCAACAAAGAGGACAAGGAGCTACTTAGTAGGATAATCAAAAAAGATGAGAGAGCTCTACTCCGATTATATAAAAAATATCAACCCTCAGTTTTTCGATATGTAAGGTCACAGATCAATAGTTATCAAACAGCCGAGGAATTGACACAGGATATTTTTATTAATTTTATTGAGGCACTTCGTGATTTCCGTTTTCAATCGTCCTTAAAAACATTTTTGTTTTCAATTGCCAGACATAAAGTGGTTGACCAGATAAGAAAAAGAAAGATAAAAGACGTATTTTTTTCTAAGCTACCAGCATTTATCGTCGAAAGTTTAAAAATTGTCTTTATTGATGAAGAGATAGATAAAAAAGAACTGAAAGAAAAAATAACTAAGGTTTTAGACGGTCTGCCAAATGATTATCGGTTAATTCTACGACTAAAGTATGTAGAAGGAATAAAGATGAAAGAAATTTCAAGCAAATTAAGGATGAATTTCAAAGCAACGGAAAGTCTTTTGTTTAGAGCTAGAAAAAGTTTTATTAAAGTATTTAATGACGAATTATGAAGGATATCAATTTTCGGATGAGGCAAAAAATGAACGAGGTCTTTTCTATTGAACCAAACGATCTTGGGACAAGTTATCTGACAACTTTTTTTAAAAAAATCACCTCTTACTTGAAAACAATGCCATTTATATATGTAATTCCAGTTACTTTTTTGATATCAATTTTTATGTATTTTGTATTTGGGAGATTTTTAATTAAATTGGTCACTGTCTTGCAATATGGATTTTAAGAGATTTTTGATAAATTTTCTTTCTTCATTTTTGATTGTCCTCAAAAGATCTGTCGGGCTTATTTCCGATCCATATAGAACTATGCGAAAAATAAGTATGGAAAGAGATAGCTATCAATTATTCATTATTGCAGGTTTGATCTTTATATATTTTAAATTTATTTATTTTTTAAGGGACAAAGCATATCCGGCAACTTTTATTTATTTTATATTTGTTCTTGATTTTTTGATGATGGTTGGCTTTTTTTATTTAATGTCAAAATTTATCGGTTCACTCAAAAATAAAAAAGAAATTTCGTTTGCTAGCTTTATATTTACGTTCTCATATTCGCTTCTACCGACTCTTATTTGGTTCTTATCAACCTCAATACTTTATGTATTTCTTCCTCCTCCAAGAACTTTTTCTTTATTGGGAAAAGGTTTTAGTATATTTTTTATAACGTATTCATTAAGTTTGTTGGTGTGGAAGTTGATACTGATTTATTTAGCACTGAGATTTTCTTCTAAGCAGAATTTTTTCAGAATAATATATATGGTCATTTTCTTTTTGACATGGTTCATCCCTTATTCAGTTTTTTTGTATCAGTTCAAGCTTTTCCGGATTCCTTTCATTTAGATCATGTTGATTATATCTTTGACCCAGGGCGCAAAAGGAAGTTCAGACCTCAAAATTTGCTCCTTTCTCATGAGAGAGTATCCATAGGCAAAATCTAAGTTCGGAGTAGGAAAATTTTTTAATCCCGCTTGATATATATAGTCAATTTCGTGTTCAGTAAAGATGCTATTTGGGTCTTTGGCTTTGTAGTAAAATTTATTCAAAAAATTTGGTGTCTCTGTCAATCCTGATCTATCAATATTCCATTCACGTTTCAAAGTTTGATCTATAGCTTCAAGGTCAGTTTGCAGTACATCGTTGGTATAGATCTGGTGTGAGGAAAAGGTGAGATCATAGAAGCGGTCAAAAGCAAGATGTTTACGATGTTGGATAACAAAACTATTTTCGTAAGTTAGAACGGCCGTAAATCCACGATGTAGGATCCCGTCTTGATGAGCTTTCCAACGCTCTATTTTCCCAATAACATTATCATTCTTATCCACTTCCGCCAAGAACAATTTTTTTTTGTAATAATCCATCTACAAATTATAACACGGTAAATTTCTTGCCAAGCTTGTTCTAACCTCGGAGGTTAGAATCGCGTGGCTACAATAAGCTAAATTTGCTGACAAATGATTTTAGATCATTATCCGACTAATAAATATATGAACCTCAAGGATTTTAAGTCGACCAAAGAAAGACGTAAATATATAGAAAAAAGTCGGAAAATAAAACTGGATAATACAGCTAGAATCCTTATTGAAGACGAGAAAGATATAAATTGTGAAAATTTGATCGGAGCATCTGCTTTTCCTCTTGGTGTTGCCGGACCAATATCAGTTAAGAGTGAAAAATTAAGAGTTAAAAATTACTTTATTCCTTTGGCAACAACAGAGGGAGCTTTGGTTGCTTCCGTGAGCCGCGGATGTAAAGCGATTAATCTTTCAGGGGGAGTAACAGCATTTGTTGAAAATGTTGGAGTCACTCGAGGACCAGTATTTGAAACATCTGGACTTGAGGAAAGCATGAAATTGAAAAAATGGCTTAAAGATAATTTTAACCTTCTTAAAACTGAAGCGGAAAAAACCTCATCACACTTAAAATTAAAAAAATTAGGAGCCAGAATTGCCGGAACTTATGTCTATGTGAGATTTTATTTTGACACCCAAGAGGCTATGGGTATGAATATGATAACGATCGCCACGGAAAAAATTTCTCAATTTATTCAAAAAAATACCAATGTTAGGTGCTTGGCGGTTAGTGGAAATTTTTGCATAGATAAAAAACCAGCTTGGCTAAATTTTATAAGCGGACGGGGAAAAAGAGCTTGGGCAGAAGTTGTCTTAAAAAGAGAAGTAGTCAAAGATGTATTAAAAACAACTCCGGAAGAATTTTTTGAAGTTTGGTTATCAAAATGTATGATCGGATCAGCTATGAGCGGTTCCTTGGGATTTAACGCTCATTTTGCAAACGTTGTAGCAGCTTTTTTTGCTGCAACAGGCCAAGACATGGCTCATACCGTTGAAGGTAGTATGGGAGTAACGACAAGCAAGGTCTTGGAAAATGGCAATCTGTACATTTCTATCTATATGCCATCTGTGATGATCGGTACAGTCGGTGGCGGAACCAAACTTAAGACCAAACAAGAAGCCTTATCAATTATCGGAGCGGAAAACTCGATTAAGCTGGCTAAAGTTTTGAGTGGAGCGGTTTTGGCAGGGGAAATATCACTCCTTGCATCACTGGCAGAAGGAACACTAGCGAAGACGCATGAGAAGTTAGGACGTTAAGAATAAATTTCTAATTTCTAATTATTCTAATTAACCTAATTAATTACCAAAATCCAATAACCAATTGGAAAATTGGTCATTATTTAGATCAATTAGAAATTAGATCAATTAGGTTAATTTAATATGATCGGCATCGTTTCATACGGTTTTTATGTTCCAAAATATCGGATCAAAACTGAAGAGATCGCTTCAGTTTGGGGAAAAAATCCTGAGGATATCAAAAGATCATTAATGATAGAAGAAAAAGCAGTTGCAGGGATAGATGAAGATTCTTTAACAATGGCCTTTGAGTCAGCGTCTTCGGCCCTCTCAACTGTTTCTATAGATAGAAATAAGATCAAAGTTGTACTGTTTGGTTCGGAGACCCACCCATACGCCGTCAATCCTGCATCAACCATATTGGCAGAATTTTTAGGAATAGAAAAAAACTACCTGGCCTATGATACGGAATTTGCCTGCAAAGCGGCAACAGGAGCTATAATATCCGCCCAAGCATTGATAAAATCGGGGTACAGCGACTATGCATTGATCACGGGATCTGATAAGGGAATGGGTAAGACACACGATGTTTTGGAATATACAGCCGCTTCAGCCTCTGTTTCATTATTGCTTGGAAAAGACAATTTGGTCTTGGAAATATTGGATTTCGAATCTTTTTCATCGGATACTCCGGATTTTTGGCGGAGAGAGGGGATTAGGTATCCGTCTCACGGAGGAAGATTTACCGGGAAACCGTCCTATTTTTATCACATTGAGGAATCAAGTAAAAGTTTATTTAAAAAAACTGGTTTGTCAGCAAAAGATTTTTCCTTTGCAGTTTTTCATATGCCCAAT
>JANLIS010000014.1 GCA_024653985.1 Candidatus Roizmanbacteria bacterium | reverse complement strand
ATTAAATGGAGACTGTTTATATATTTGGGATGAAGGTAAAACAAGCGGAGAAAGAAAATGTAGTTTATCAAGCTACATCAGTATGGCAGAAAATTATTTAGGACTTTTTAACATAAATGATATTATCAGCAATAATTTGGTTAAAGATATGATCCAGGGTAGAGGTATTGATCTGAACGAAATTATAAAAAGTTGTCAAAGAAAAGCTATAAAAGATGATTCAATATTTAATATTCCTAAGAAAGTCTTATTTAAATCAAAATGATATTTTTTCCAAAAAAAAATGTCCCGGCTACGACCTACTTTCCCTTCATCTTTCGATGTGAGTATCATTGGCGCTGACTCGTTTCACGACCTTGTTCGGGATGGAAAAGGGTGGGACCAAGTCGCTCAAGTAACCAGGACGGTTAATAGTATATAATATATAAGGATGGAAAACAATAATAAAAAAAGTTCAGTCTTCTATTCTTATTGCCTTAATCCACAGATCAAATTTGATACCAGTGAGGAAGGTGAAAAGGTCTCATTATTGGTACGCAGTCATCCTTTTACCCAAATTAATTGGTTCTTAACTTCGATCTTACTGTTCATTTTGATTTGGATTATAAATCCATTTATTAAAAATTTCTTTGATCTAAAGCAAATATTCATATTGAACCTATTTTTCTATGTTTTTGTTGCGAGTTATATTTGGATCAATGTTCTCAATTGGTATTTTAACGCAGGAATAGTCACTAATAGAAGGGTGATAGATATTGATTTTTATTCGGTGATATATAAGGAGATAACAGTTGCTCAGTTGGGAAAAATAGAAGATATTACTGTAAAAAGTGGTGGATTTTTTGGATCATATTTTGATTATGGATCTGTATTTATTCAGACGGCTGGAAGTGCGGTCAACGTGGAATTTATAAATGTTCCGCACCCATCAGAAATAGCTCAAATTGTTAATAGATTGCTTGGCAAAAAACATGGATATCAGTAATATATTTTCAACAATAGGGGGTATTGGAATAAAAAATATCTTTTTTATGCTTTTTACAATACTTTTTGCTATTTTTTATTTTTTTTATGCTCTTGTGATCTCAAAACAGGTAAAGGTTATGGATAAAGCACTTCAAGACAAATATAATTGGCTTATACTTTTTATAACATCGTTTCAGGTGACCGTATCATTAATTTTGTTAATCATATTAATACTGACGATATTTTTTATATAGAATATGTATAAGCAAGACATTGGTTTTTATTTAGGAAATGAAAAGAGCGATGGTTTTTCCGGACTTGTTGATGAAAACAATCTTTTTTTGACAGTTGAAATTGAGGCAGGAATAACCCCAGATATCGGCAGAGAATTAACTGCCTATATCAGAGAGAAGATCAACCTTTCTCAAATTGAAAACCTGCAACAATTTGATTCTTTTATTTCAAATATCATTAAAGAAAAAAATCTTCCTTCAGGGTTTTCTTTTTCAGCAGGATATTTAAAAGGAAATATATTTTACCTTAAAACGATCAATCAAGGAAAAATCTATATTCGCCGAAACAACAAATTAGTTCTTCTAATCAAAGGTGATGCAACAGCCTCAGGTTACATTGTTGAGTCAGACATATTTATCTTTACCTTCAATAAATTTATGAAATTGTTGGGTGAGGAATCAGGATTGAACCAAAAATTTGACCACAGACCAATTTCAAATATTATTGATGAGATAACCCCTGAACTATTAACAAAGGATGATAAAGGAACAGTGGCTTTATTTATAAAACTAAACAAGATGGATGAAGAAATAAAACCAGTTAATGATTTTTTTGAAGTTCCGAAAAAAATAAATCCATTACTAAATTTAAAAGACTTTTATCTTCGCTTTGGTCAACAAAAAACATTTACTTTTATCACAGTCTTTGTTCTTGGAATGATCTTATTTTGGAGCGTGGGTCTTGGGTATATTCGCCGATCTCAAGAAAGCAATCAAAAAAAGATAAATTTAACCAAGGATCTGATCAGTCAAAAATTGAGCCAAGCAGAAGATGTTTCCTTTTTGAACATGTCAAGCGCCCTAAGTTTGATCTCCGATAGCAGGTCAGAAGTTGAGAAATTAGCCTCACTTCGATCAACAAGCTTTTCAGAACAAGTAAAAGAACTGGAGCAGTTAGTTTTGAATACCGAAAATAAAATCCTCAAAAAAGAGGAAAAAAAATACTCGGAATTTTTTGATCTGACGGTCGATGATAAAAATGCCAAGGGAGATAAGTTTTATCTTGAAGGTGACAATCTTTTAATCAGTGATAAAGGAAGGGGTATTTTATATACATTATCATTGGAAAAAAAATCTTTAGACAAAGATCAGTCAGCCGAGATAAAAAAGTCGTCAAACATAGCTTTATTTGAAGAAAAAAAATATTTTTATATTGAAGGCTCCGGTGTTTATCAGATCGTTGACGGCAAGACAAAAAAAATAATTGAGAATGATAAAGATTGGGGTAACATAATAGACCTAATGGTTTTTAATGGTAATGTCTATCTTCTGGATCAAGGTAAAGATGAGATCTGGAAATACTTAATAACTGAATCAGGATTTGGAACTAAGAATTCATACTTTCAATCTGGACAATCAGTCGATCTGTCTCAAGTCAATTCTTTGAGCATTGATGGCTCGATTTATTTAGCCGGTGATCAAGTTATTTTTAAATACACTTCCGGTCTGCGAGATGGATTTACGGTTGAACTACCAAATGGAAACGTTGATATGATTAAAATATTTGCAAGTAATGACCTGGAAAGACTTTATGGGTGGGATAAAGAAAAGGGAACAATTTTTGTCATGGGAAAAAACGGTGACTATCAAGAGCAAATAAATTCAAAGATCTTAGCTACAGCCACAGATTTTGTTGTCTATAAAGATTCAATTTATGTTTTACAGGGGAGTAAAATATTTAAAATAGAATAACTAAGAATAATCAAATACAAAAATGATTTTAATTATTTAACTATTTTTTTATTTAGTCATTTATTTGTTTATTTCTCTATTTGACTGTTGGTTTATTTATTTTCTTATTTGGTTATTTGTAGTATTTGATTATTATGAATTAATTTGACAACCGCTCTCTCCCCCAGTTAGAATGATAATTAGTTGTTAATAATTGATTAAATATTTATAAAAGGTGGTGAAAATATGAAAAAAAAGAAAAAAGCGTATTTTTCGAAAACTTTTATCTACTTAGTACTTTTGATTGCCACAGTTGCCGGTTTTTTTCTGATGGTCAACTATGCCACTAATCAAAAATTATCAATGAATTCAGAAGCATCATTTAATAAATGTCAGGCTTTTAGAAAGACTAAAAAAATTAATAACTGCCAAGATGTAAAGAAACAATCAAAAGATATAAGAAATTTTATTTTATGTGAACCAGGAAAAGAGAGAGATCCTAAGTATATTTACTGTCAGGCAGTGAACATCGATAAAGGAAAGGATTGTAGGCAAGTAGGAGGGTCAGGGGCAGATTGGTATTCATATACTAAAGAAAAAGCTCAAGAGAAATGGAGCAAAAATTACCTTGTTTCGGTAACAGATTATACAAATTTTGTATCAAAATATTATCGTGACCAACATAAAGGTAAAAATTGTTTGTCTTTGGGCAAGATGATGAAAAAACAAACTTGCGCTCAAGTCGCTGATGAATGGGTAAACGGAACATGTGCTGGACAGAAAAATGGTAAATTTACATACACAAGATATAGCTATTCATATCAATTAAGCGATTATAAAGAAGGGAAAGAATGTTGCTATAAAACAATAGGTATGGAATAACTCTAATGGTACGATTTAATTGTTTATAACAATAAGTTGTAAGCTGAATAATCAGATTATTATCCCGCCGGAACGCCGGCGGGATATTTTTTTGGGAGAAGTAAATTTATTGTCCGAGAGTAGGTAGTTTAATCCCAAACCCGCCACCAGCACTGTTTGGATCAATTATTCCTAGCATATTTCCTGCCAATAAATTAAATACAGTTAGGACGACAAAAATTAAAACCATTCCGATCACGGCATTGGTGATCTTGCTTTGAGCCTTGGAAATTTTTTCTTTTTCTCCACCAGAGGCAATCCAATCAAATGCCCCCCATAGAAGATAAAGGAGAAGAAACATTCCAGCAACCAGAAGAAACATTTGGATACCAAAGCCAATAAACTTTCCGAGGCCTTTAACGGGATCAGAACCTCCCACGTTCATGGCCGGCGGGGGAGAAATTCCGCCAAATAGATCATCAATTGCTTTATCTGCTAAAAGTTTCATTTTGGTAATATACTGGTTTTTAGGGCAACTCCTATTAATTGAACAACTAAGAAGCTTGCGATGACGATGATCAAACCTATGACGGCTGTTGTAATAGAACCGTAAGCCTTCTTTAGAGCGTCAGGATTATCTCCATTTCTCAAAATATCAAAAGCAGCTTTTAATGTAACCGTCAAAAAGATTAACCCAGCCCCTGTCATAGCTAGCGGTAAAGCTAAATTTACAATCTGACCGACATTACCGATCTTTGCTGCCGGAAAATTTGTGGGATTTATAGTATATGCATGAACCATAACGAAATTATAGCAGAAATTCAAAAGTCAAAAGTGTGTTTTTGTCATCCCCTTGAAAAGGGGATCCAAGCTAAAATTTACTGGATCCCCACCTCCGCGGTGATGACATTTGTTTAGAAATTAGTAATTAAAAATTAGAAATTTTAATATCGATACTGCTATAATGATGATATGTTCAATCCTACTTTCTCCATAACAAATAAAATATTAACTAATATTTCAAAGATAGAAGCATCAGAAGAAGTGATAAAACACTCTCCTCTTCTACCGCTTTGGGAAAAGCAGTTTAAAGAAGAGGCGTTGATCAGGTCAGCTTATCACGGAACTCATATTGAAGGAAATAACCTCCACAAGGATGATGCTAAAGATATTCTTCTGGGAAAAGATGTTATAGGGAGACCCCGCGATATTCAGGAGATCATCAATTATAGAAAGGTGATCGAATTTATTGATGATGAGGCCAATAAAAAAATTGATAAAATTTCTGAGCAGATAATAAAAAAATTACAT
>JANLIS010000112.1 GCA_024653985.1 Candidatus Roizmanbacteria bacterium | reverse complement strand
GCTGCAAAACCCTGGCCACTTTCTGAGTTATCGATAAAATATAATCGATAATCAATTATTTTTAAATTTTTAACTTCTTTTTCCAGTCTTTTTATTTCTGATAGAGGTGTTTTATACAGGACAAATACAAATCCAATTTTTGAATTTAAATTTGTCATTTTGATTTTTTATTTTTGATATTTAAAATGAATAAAAATATGTAAGTAATAAATTCCATATACGCAAATCCCAGATCTAATGGTATCCGAAATAATCCGTCCTCAAATCCCTTGTCCTCTATAAACCTTGCCCAAAACATATGAGGGGGATTCAAAAATATTTTTCTGAATGAGGACCTTTCACCGGCCAAATATTTTTCCTTGGCCATTCTTACTCCATAGTCGGTGAACTTTATAAACATTTGGAAGATGGAACGATAGGAATGATGAAATATCTTCCCTTTCAGGTATCCGGTTTTTTGCTCCTTTACCTCAATCCTGTTATGAACAAGCGATGGTTTGATGGATAATTTGACACGTCTAAAGAGTCTGAGCATTTTATAATCCTCGCCTCCGAACTGGAGCGGTTTATCCAAGAAGAAATTTTGATAAGGAATATAGTAACCATTAATCTTTATTCTATTATTATCAATCTTTGATTTGATCTCATTCATCAATCTTTCAGAGACTATCTCATCACAGTCCAGGATCAGAACCCACTTACCCTTTGCCTTTGAAAGCCCGAATATCCTCTGCCTTCCGATATCGGTAAATTCTTTGACATAAACTTTGGCCAGGTAATTTTTGGCGATTTCAACCGTCCTGTCAGTTGACATGCTGTCAACGATGATGATTTCATCAGCGATCTTTTTGATCGAGGCCAATGACTTTTCCAAAGTTTCTGCCGCATTTTTTGTGATCATCAAAACCGATAGTTTCGCGCTCATGCTCCATATTATACAACCTAGACCCAATTCTTCCCAATTTGAACAGTGGCATATCGAATTAAAAATCCCGTTTCTACAACCTATTTCCGTATATTTGTAGGTTATAACCGACTGAACTAAGTTTATAAAGTTTATAAAGTTATAAAGTCCATAAAGTATGAAAAAGATATTTATTCTCGCAATATTAGTTCGCCTAGTCTGTTTATATTTATTTAGAAACATAACTAACTATGACCTTCAATCTTATATTCAAGTTGGGGAACTAACTTTAAAAGGGATAAATATTTATCCTGAGATAGCCAAGCTTCATCATCCATATTTACCGTTTTTTCTCTATTTTGAAGCGGCTGCTATTTGGTTAAGTGAATCAAAAATTATGGCTTTAGCAATTATAAAAATTATGAATATTTTGTTTGATCTTGGGATTCTCTATTTGGTTTATTTACTTTCAAAAAAAAATTTAAAGACGACATTTATATATGCTATGAATCCTGTCACAATTTTAATTACAACACTGCACGGACAGTTTGATGTTATTCCAGTATTTTTTATTCTTTTGGCTATTTATTTATTGAATAAAAAACAAGAATTATTATCCGTTTTAAGTTTTTCGCTTGCAGTTCTTACAAAGACTTGGCCGATTTTGTTTTTAATTCCAATATTAAAAAAAGTGTGTATTTGTCATCCCCGTGAAAACGGGGATCCAGAACGTCTGGATTCTCGTCGGAGTCTATCCCCGAATGGGAACGGGAATGAAACTGCTAAATTAATTTTATTACTAACCTTAATTTTGATATTTCCAATATTATTTACAATAATCTATTGTTTATTTTTCAAAACTAATCCAATCGATATTGCAGAAACGTTAATAAGTTATCAGGGGTTATGGGGAATCTGGGGGCCTTGGGCTCTGCTTGGGAAAACCAGAATACTATTATGGCAAAAGCTGGGAACCTCAATATTTTTAATATGTTTTTTTACATATTCATATTTTAATAAAGAAAAAAATTTGCTAAAAAATATTTTAAATTTATTATTCTTCTTTTTTATTTTTACGACCAATTTTTCCATTCAATATTTTGTTTGGATAACTCCCTTTTTATATTTAATTAAACCAAAAAAATATTTGTGGCTGGTTGTTTTAATTAGCTTGTATTTATTTTCTTTTTATTGTCTATGGTTATTTAATTTAAATTTAATAAATATTCAAAATATTATTGGTTTTATTCTTTGGCTCAACTTCATCAAAGTTGGGTATCTATCGTCAAAATAATCCTTATCTAACAATCTAAAAGAATACTTTTGTAGGTTATAAGCGGTAGACGAATGAGTTTATAAAGTCTATAAAGTTCTTAAAGTTCATAAAGTAATATTTACGTCATTCCCTCGATGGAGGGAATCCAGGATGACAATGTACAACATGAAAAATATATTCTCAAAATTATTTTTAATTATCTTTATATATTTATTTTTAGTTCGAAATATTTTTGCTTTTGAATTTGTTAAATCATCAAGCAATCCTCTTTCCGTCTCTTACATCAATAGCTATTCTTATGAGTTACAGCATCACATTTTTAAAGAAGGAGATATTTATAAAGGAATCTTTGCTATAAATCGACCTCCTGAAACGTACTATTCTTTAGGATTTTTTGAATCTACAAACGGGATTGACTGGATAATGAAAAAAGAAATATTAAATACTGGGGATGATTTATCTAATCCAAGTGTTGTAAAAACCCAAACAGGATATATATTATTTCTTACTCGGTATGACAGTAATACAATTTATAGAATTTATTCCAGTATTTGTGACTTTGATTTCAACTGTTCATCAAATTTTTCTCCAGTAATAATCCCGGACACAAACAATAATTCAGAAAAAAATGGCGTTTTTGCCGGTCATCCTTTTATTCAGGATAGTCGTACTTTTTTATTTTTCGGAGCTTGGGGAGGAGACGGTTTTAAATTAAAGTTAGCTTATTCTGATGATTTGATTAACTGGCAAAAATGCTCTAATAGATTTTTATATGGTGGCGACGGACCTTTTCCATACCAGGAAAATAATGATTTATATTTATTTTTTCATCAATCAAATAGCGATGGGATTAAATTGGCCAAAACAACTTTACCATTAAACTGTGATTCTATATTTGTTGATCAGGGACCTTTGTTAACTAAGGATAAGCCCTATGACCAGAAGCATATGATTTTTCCGTCAATCATAAATGACAACGGTGGCCTAAAATTATATTATTCCGGACGCGATTCAAATTGGAATTGGAATCTGGACTTGGCATGTACGGGCCAGGCATGTCTGTCTCCAATGGCAACACCGACGCCAACTCCCATACCAACCGCTACTCCTACACCAACCGCAACGTTAATACCGACTCCTACATCAATTCCGACTCCAACCACAACTTTAAATCCTGAAAAAATCCCAATAATAATAATTCCCGGCTTTATGGCTTCTTGGAATCGAGATGCAATCTTACATAATCAAACTGTTGATTACTCTGCGTGGAAGTTACAAAATTTTGTTAAGGAATATGATGGTTTAATAAATACTTTAAAAAATATTGGTTATCAAGAAAACGTCAATATATTTTTATTTCCCTATGACTGGCGTCAGACAATTGAAAAAACCACCGATGATTTTAAAAGTTTTGTTCAGACAAAAATTTGGGATGATAAACCAAATCAAAAAATAAATATTGTTGGTCATTCTTTAGGAGGATTAATTGGGCGTATTTTTACTCAAAAAGATATGGATAAAGTTAATAGAATTATTACGATTGGATCGCCACATCAAGGAGCAGTGCAAGTCTACAAGCCAGTTGAAAGCGGAGAAATTGATCGTGACAATACATTTTTATGGCTAGCGGAAAAAATTGTTTTAATTTTAAATAAATCGACATTTGAAAGCGACCGTATAACTATTGCTAATAAATTTCCGGTCGCAATGGACCTGTTTCCAACTTTTAATTTTTTAAAAGACATGTCAGGAAATGAAATATCAATTAACGATTTAACCATAAAAAACAGTTTTTTGCCCGTCTATAATCAAACTTTTTCTGACATTTTTTCAATATTTACCGCAATTTATGGAGAAAAAGACAAAAATACTTTAGCTGGCTATATAACAGAACCTCAAAATTTAGTTGATAAGTTATTAAGTAATTATTTAGACGGAAGACCTACGGAATCTTATTTAGATTTAGGTGACTACACAATATTAAGTAAGAGCTCTTCTAGAGATGTAGATTCGGAAAAATTTTATTTTGATCATAGTGAGATTATTACTCAGAAAGAGGCAATTAAAAAGATTCTTGAATTACTGAATATTCAATTTCAAAATGAGCAAATTATTGAGGGTAAGAGAACGATTATCAATCCATCTTTAATTTTTTTGATTAAATCGCCAGCAACAATGTCAGTAGAGTTTGGAGAAGAAATCTATCTAGAAGATGATGGGATCATTTTTATTCCTAATGTTCAATCAGGTGATTACAATTTAAAAGTTCAAGGACTTGACCAAGGTAAGTACGAAATTATTGTTGGTCAAATTTCAGAAAAAAACGATATTTGGGAAAGCATTAATGGGGAAATTCTTGAATACCCGCCGTCTTCGCAAATAGATAACTACTATATACAATATAACAATCAAATACCACTTTCGATATTTCCAACACCCACGATCGTGCCCACAATAACAGGGTCGGAAAACCCGACCCCTACAGAAACACCTGTTCCGACCTCAACTCCACAACCTACAACTTCAACTTCAAATTCAACAACGTCATCATCGACGATTGCTTCGTCAAGTAATGAAATTCCTATATCCAAGGAATCTGTACCTGAAGTTTTAGGAATATCGTCAAGTGAAGAAGAATTAATAACTCCAACGATTGAGGTAGCTAAGCAAACAGAGGTAAAGAAAGAAACCAAAAAATCATCAAATATTTTGGATTATATTTGGCCATCAATAACGTCGTTGATAGTCGGCGGAATTGGGTATTTGTTTAGAAAGAAAATTTTGAAGAAATGAGAAAATTGAATATAAATCAGAAAAAAATAATCGCAGAGGCGCTAATGAATTTATCGGTTGCTTGTATTTCAATCGGTATAATTACTCCAATAGTCTATCGATTTAAATATGATCAAGATCTATTGATATTAGTTTCAATTATATTTATACTATCATTGGTACTATCGATTAGTAGCGTGATGTTGTTAAAAAAATAAATATGCAAATCTATTACGCTTTCGCACCTCTATTTTTCACAATGTCGCTTATATTTATAACTATTTTGATATTTCATTTTGTTACAAGAAAATAATATGGATCTATTCATTAGGATTTTGCCTTATATATCATTGGGCTTGGCAATATTTACAGTAACTATAATTTATTTAGATAACAAAAAAGACTCTGCAAAAAAATCTCTGAAAAAATAAATATTCTAGAATTATTTCTTAACAAAAAGCAGAACGTTTGGAAGATTTCTACCAGGACCGGCTTTATATCCGCCGCTCCATAGCGCTGTTGAGCCGCCGCTATCCAAATTCAAAGCATTTTGAATGCCCAGCGCATGAATTACGTGGGCTGCCTCAGCAACAGTTGCGTTAAAAACGATACCAATATAGGCTGTTGAGCCTGATGCGCCGACAAAACTTCTGTTACCCTTTGATCCCCGTTTAGGTTCTCCGTCACCGTTAAAAGCAATATTCCCTCCAGAAACCAACAGAGGTTGCATTGCCAGCACGGCATCAACTCCTGTGTCCCGACCCCATTGTGATGATTGACCGACGAATCTGGCTGAATTACCGGTAAAAATAACTGCTGGAACAGTACTATATACATTATTGTCTGAATTTAAATATTTTTTATTTTTATTCATAGCTAAAGTATCAAAGGAGTTTTTTTTATCAGAACAGCTCGGATAATCAGCAGGACAAAAATATGAGCCATTAATTCCGGCAAAGGCGCCTGAACGTGATACGTAATCACCTAATGACATAACTGGGCAATCATTTTTACAATCGGAATTTGATGCTGTATCGACAATTACCCGGGTAGAATTAAGATCCGCTGAGATAATACCAACCAGAAAGTCACCAACATCAGATTTTACAACCTGACTTGAATAACCGGATCCAGGCGGTGAATTATTTTCGGGCACGTTAGCAGGTATTTGAAATGAAGCTAAAACCTTTTGTTTTTCTGTGTCAATTTCTTTTTCAAGTGATAGCAAATCAGCTTTGGCCAAAGCATAGTTTCTTTTTGAAAGAAGTGTTAAAATATCCGAAAAAGACGAATCAAATTTCTCGGTCTTCTTAGTGATACTTTTAAGATCAAGCAGTTTTTCGTAAGCAGCTACTGCTTTTGAATATGTTGTTTCTATACTTTTCACTGTACTTTCAAGATCCTTGTTTATCAAATATTGATCTTGAGATCTTAAATTTTTTAGGTTAATCTCGGCATTTTTTAAGGCCTTGTCAAGTTTGATCTTATTTGATTCCATTAATAGTATCTGGCTTGTTGTTTTTTTATAGTAGTAGAACGCCCCAATAGCAATTACTCCAAGGAAAATCGCCAATACTCCGATCTTAAAAATAACTAAGAGATTTTTGAATTTTTTTTTCATGCGGTGGGCTTACTTGGACTTGAACCAAGGACCTTTGCAATGTGAATGCAACGCTCTAGCCAACTGAGCTATAAGCCCTGATTAATTATATACAAAACCGCTTGTAATAATAGATAGATTTTTTTACAATTAATTCTTATGAATGTAATGAAATCTATAATCGCTTTCGTCATGGATATCCTAGAGACAGTTGTTTTTATTGGTTCAATGTTTATCGTCGTTTATCTGTTTATTTTGACTCCGAACCAGGTAAAGGGTGCCTCAATGGAAAATACATTTCATACAGGTGATTATATTTTGACCAGCAGGGTAACATATAAATTTAGACGTTTTGAAAGAGGTGACGTTGTTGTCTTTAAATCCCCAAAGAATCCAGATATTGAATATATAAAAAGAATTATTGGTTTACCAGGTGACGTCATCAATATTTCAAATGGTGTTGTCATGGTTAATAATATTCAATTAGCAGAAAATTATATTGCTGCAACCACTAATTTATGGGATGGCGGATGTATAAAGGATAATATTCCCTATACGGTTCCACAAGATTATATTTTTGTCATGGGAGATAATAGACCAAGATCATCGGACTCAAGAGAATTTTGCGCCGTCACGATAGACAGTGTTATTGGTGATGTTTTTTACCGCTATTTTCCCTCTAATGTGATGGGAGTGATTTCTAATCCTCTTCCAAAAGCTGTACGTTAAGCAGACCTTCTTTGTTTTCTTTGCAGTTTAATTTAGTTCTAATAATCGGGCTAGGAAAATTTGTTTTAAATCATACTCGCACCTTGCGAGTCGGATTAATTTCTTTACATATTGAAAAAAATTAGAAAGGAGGTGATCCAACCGCTCCTTCCAGAACGGTTACCTTGTTACGACTTAACCCCCATCGCCGGTAATATCCTCTTCCGATAAATCGAAATTCAAATATCATCGACTTTGTTGGCTTGACGGGCGGTGTGTGCAAGAGGCAAGAACGTATTCACCGCGACATGACTGATTCGCGATTACTACCAATTCCGTGTTCATGAGGTCGAGTTGCAGACCTCAATCCCCACTGAGGATAAATTTCAGGGATTTGCTCCGATTTACATCGTGGCAAAACCCGTTGTTCTTATCCATTGTAACATGTGTGTAGCCCAGGGTATAAGGACCATGCTGACTTGACGTCTGCCCCGCCTTCCTTCCCGACTAAGTCGGGACCGTCTCTTGTGACAAATATAACACAAGATAAGGGTTGCGCTCGTTGTCCCACTTAAGGGTACTCCTCACGGAACGAGCTGACGACAGCCATGCAGCACCTGTGCTATCATCCTTGCGGATTTCCCACTATTTCTAGCAGAATGTACGATAGCATGTCAAACCCTGGTGAGGTTTTTCGTTTTGTTTCGAATTGAACCACATGTTCCACTGGTTGTGTGCCTCCCCGCCAATTCCTTTGAGTTTCAACCTTGCGGCCGTACTCCCCAGGTGGCTTGCTTAACGGGTTACCTTCGCTACACCTCCCCCCGAAGGGGAAAATGCGGCTAGCAAGCATACGTTTAGGGCTAGGACTACGCAGGTCTCTAATCTGCTTCGCTACCCTAGCTTTCGTGTCTCAGTGTCAGTCTGCTTTCAGAAACTCGCCTTCGCCACTGGTGTTCCCCAGGGTATCAACGCATTTCACTACTCCTCCCTGAGTTCCAGTTTCTCTAAAGCAAACTCTATC
>JANLIS010000108.1 GCA_024653985.1 Candidatus Roizmanbacteria bacterium | reverse complement strand
GATTATTTTACCTCCAACGCTACCAATTGAAGAATTTTTCATATTATTTAATAATAAGTAAAGTCATATTTTATTCTACGATATTAAGCCGTTAAAGTAATACAAGGCCTTACTTTTTCCATTTCCTGCCTTATTTGTTGGACTAATTGAAAATCCTCAAAAACCCTGATAATATAGCTTAATTGCGTGGTTCTATTAAGACTACGCTTCTCGAGCTTACTCCGGTTTAGATCTTCTTAATAATATAATTAAGTATATTGTTGAATTTATTAAAATCCTATAGTATAATGAACTATTATGACAAAAATAGATGATTTACACAATTTTCAATTGTCAAGCCTTGGTTTTTCACAGGGAGAGATAATTAATCTTAATAAATATAGGAAAGATTATATAAGAAGAATTTACATTGAGCCTATTAAAACTTTTATAAATGAAGGATTGGGTGTAGCTCTAATATTTGGATTACCTAAAGTTGCTGACTTTATTGATGCAAATTATCCTTTAGAAGGTCAAGTTAAAATTGCAACTAATATTTTAAGATTCACAGCTCAAATTGCCCCTTATTTAATGGTGGGCGAAGGTTTAAGACTCGCATATAATGAAGCTGTAGGTTGGAAAAATATGAAATCGTATAATAGAACTATTCAGGAAAGGTCTAAATCTAATTCCAAATAATTTCTAATTGCCTGTGCTTGGGGGAGCAAATACAAAAAACCTAGATACTACTTAAGAAAAAATCCTGGAATTTGGAATGATAAAGACAGATATCCAAATCTGAAAAGCGAAAGGAATTTTTTTGCTTTTCCCAAATTAACCAATTTTCTTAAATGTAAAAGGTCCTCTGTTCTCTGTTTTCCTTTATAAAATATAAATTTTCCTAACGAATTATGCAGTAGATATTTAATTGCCCAAAGCAGATTTACATCAAGCGTTGTAAATTTTACCGCCCCTATCTTTGATTTAAAAAGTGACTCTTGTGGAATTTTTACCCAAAAATTTGGATAAAGATCAAATTTTAAACTAGAATCTTTTTTAATAAATTTTGTCGTTAAAATTTCTACATTGATATCGTCTTTAGAAAAACGAAGATATCTTGATTGACTATGTTTTAGTAATTTTTTATAGAATGGCATTCGTTTATTTATAAATGTCGTCTGAATAAATCCCAGATCCTCCAACACATCTTTCATCGGTTTAACCTGTGATTCATCGGCAATAATATCCAGATCATTCATTTTTCTTTCATAGCCAATTTTTGATGTAAATGATAACGTGGCCATTGAACCTAAAACAATATAACTATCTGGAGGAACGTCTTTTGTAATAATTGAAAGGGTGTCAATATATTCTGAATTTAAATTTGTTTTGGTCATTATGAGGATAATATCAAAAAAATTATAATTTTTCAGTTAATAGTTTTTTATTAGACTTAAATTATTTTGGTAGTTCAATTTTTGATATAATTTTTTATATGAAACAAGTTCTTGTGATTTTAAGAGGAGCTCCTTCTAGTGGGAAATCAACAATAGCTAAAAGCTTAAGAGATTATGAAAAGAAAATAGCATGGTTAAAAATAGATAATTTTAAACCTTTTTTTGCGGAAAGTTCTGATTCAATCTTGGGTGATGTTAATAATACTGCAATTATAGTTTTATATTATCTGTTAAATCAAAAATTTTCTATTGTTATGGAGGGAGTGTTTCAAAATCCTATTTATATTCAAGAAGCAGTAAATATAGCAAAACAAAAAAATATTAAAACCGTCGTTTATGAGCTTAAATGTTCTATAAATGTTCTTCAGGTACGGGATAGAATAAGACCAGGGGTTAAAGAAGGATGTAGAAGACCATTAGGTAATTTTGTTATCAGTAACTTATCTAACATAATAGAAAAAAATCCTTTTGAAGATGCTATTAAGCTTGATACAGAAAAAACATCTGTTGATGAATGCATAAAACTTATTAAAAAGAACTTTGATTAAATTTAATAATATATTTTAATTACCCGAGTTTTTGGGAGGGCTAATAGCTTTACATTCGTCTAATATTAGTCTATAATGTGTCTATGTTTAATCCAAAATATACAATTACCAACAAGCTATTAAAGAATATTAAGCACATTACAACACTTACACATACGATGAGTCAATGGAGATTTCCAGAGGTTGTTTTAGTTGAATTGCAAAAAAATGCAGAAGCTGTTTCTGCATTTGCTTCAACTAGTATCGAAGGTAACCCACTTCCCCTCACTGATGTAAAACGGATTCTAAAAACCCGCCCGGCACAGATAAGGGAGAGTGAACAAGAAGTCCTTAACTATAACCAAGCACTTCAAGATGTCAATGCAAAGTTAAACAAACAAAAGACATCATTTAATCTATCCTTCATTATTTCTCTTCAAAAAAAAATCACTGACAAACTTCTTCCAGTTCATCAATCGGGGCGGGTTCGAACACAACCGGTCTTTGTAAATAATCCACATCTCGGTAAAACAGTCTATTGGCCTCCAGATGCACAAGACGTTTTGCCTCTTGTAGAAGAGCTTATGGAATTTATAAAAACAAGTAAACAAACAGTTGATCCGCTCATCGTCGCTGGAATATTTCATAAACAGATGGTTATTATTCATCCTTTTATGGACGGAAATGGCAGAACAACCCGGTTAGCAACAAAAATACTTCTTGCCCAAATGGGTCTGGATACGTTTTATTTATTTAGTTTTGAAAATTATTATAATAACAATGTCTCAAGATATTTTGAGATTGTTGGGGTAAAAGGGAATTACTACGACTTAGTTAGTCTCATTGACTTTACGGAATGGCTTGAATATTTTACCGATGGGATTATCGATGAACTATTACGAGTAGAAAAGACAGTATCGCAACTATTTATAAATCCACATAATAATCTCAAACCTCACCATCAGATAATCTTACAAACAATTCAGCAGAATGGTTTTATTAATGATTCAGAGTATGCGAAGTTGACCACAAGAGCACGAGCCACTCGGTACCTTGATTTTCAAAAACTAATTAATGTTGGTTTGATTAAACCAAAAGGCAAAGGAAAGTCTACTTATTATATTTTGAAGGAACTAAAAATATAACACTACTTAAGAAAAAAACCCGATTTTTCCGGCTTAGATCTAATCCAGTTAAGGGAGGACACAGTATAAAGTTCGAACAATTGATTGAAAATGCTATAATCTAACCATGAAGTTAAAGTTTTTAAAGCCTTACGCCACAAATCTTCTGATAACTTTTGTTGTTTTACTTTTACCACTTATTAGAGAACAAGCTCCGTCAGAAACTGGTGGTTATTCCGTGGCACATTATAGCCCTCTTTTCTTACTCTCTACCTATCTACAAGTGGGAGAATATTATGCTTTCTTTCTAATGTTGGGGTTTTCACTTGTGGTTTACGTCGGAGTGTCAGTTGTCCTAGCCCTAATTTCAAAGTTCTTCACGAAAAAGAAAAAATAATCCCAGACCTGTTTTTGTAGGTTGGGAGGAATCAAATATTTTTCATAAATTTGTCGAACATTCATATGTTGATATTATATTAAAATATATAATCAAAAAATCCCAATTTTTCGTCTCAAATAATTTATTTTATCTTGTGTATTAATCTATTGATTAATTGATACATATATATTTGAATGAGTTATTTAAGAATAAACTTTGGAATTTGAAATGACAATGATAGATATCCAAATCTACAAAGTGAAAGAAGTTTTTTGGCTTTTCCCAAATTAACTAATTTTTGATGTAAATGATAACATGGCCATTGAACCTAAAACAATATAACTATCTGGAGGAACGTCTTTTGTAATAATTGAAAGAGCATCAATATATTCTGAATTTAAATTCGTTTTGGTCATTATTGAGAGTTTTTAGTTCAATGTAGACAAAAATCCATTGACAATAGTTAAGACTATGGCAGCCAGCAAGGCAGTCCCAAAACCGGCCAAATGAAAATCAGGAACAATACTGCTCATTATTAAAAGCAATATTGCATTAATTACAAATGTAAATAACCCCAACGTCATGATGTTTATAGGCAGGGTCAGAATTACCAATATCGGTTTTATAAAAATCGTCAGTATCCCCCAGACAACGGCGATGACCAGTAGCGTCTGCCACCCGCCAATCACCATCCCAGGAATAATATAGGAGGTAATGTAAAAAGCCAAAGCATTGATAAAAAGTTTAATAAACATATTTGTTAAATTATATATTAATTTAATTATTTTTTGTTATTGATTGATCTAACCCTCTAACAAATACGATCAAGGACAAAATTAAAAAATAAAAATAATTCCTTACTTTGTTTTTGTGGTGTAAAATTAATCAATGAAAATAATAGCTTCTGTCCAGGGAATGCAAAAAATTACCAGTGATTTGCATAAAAAAAGCAAGACCATTGGTTTTATCCCAACTATGGGAGCTCTTCATAAAGGACATTTAAAATTGATTTCGGAATCAAAAAAAAACAATGACATAACTGTTGTTTCAATATTTGTGAACCCTGCTCAGTTTTCCCCTACTGAAGATTTGGCTAGATATCCTCGGCCTCTCGAGCATGATAAAAAATTATTAGAACAGGAAAAAGTCGATTATTTATTCCATCCCAATGTAAAAACAATGTATCCAAATGGTTTTCAAACCTATGTCACTCCTAATAATCTTTCAAATATTCTTGAAGGAAAAAGTCGTCCAGGACATTTTGCCGGTGTTGCCACCATTGTTCTCAAATTATTTAATTTAGTTAATCCTACCAATGCATATTTTGGCCAAAAAGATTTTCAACAGTGTATTGTTATTAAACAAATGGTTCGCGACTTGAACTTGCCTGTTAAAATCAATATCGTTCCAACTGTCCGAGATAAAGACGGATTGGCACTTTCATCAAGAAATGTTTTTTTAAGCTCTCAAGAAAGATTACAGGCATTGAGTTTGTATCAATCATTATTGTTGGGAAAAAAATTAATATTGGCAGGAAATAAAAATGTTAAAAAGATAAAAGCAGAGATGAATAATTATTTACAAAAATATAAATTAATACGTTTAGATTATATTGAAATTTGTAACATAGAGGATTTATCCATCGTTAAAGTCGCCTCAAAAAAAGCCGTTATTCTTATTACTGCGTTTGTTGGAAAAACAAGATTGATCGATAATATTATTATTTAATATATCTTATGAATTTCAAAGAAAAAGTTTATAAAATTTGCAGCTCTATTCCCAAAGGAAAAGTGGCTACTTATGGACAACTGGCAGAACTTGCCGGAAAACCAAAGGCTGCTCGGGCGGTCGGAGGATTTATGCGGACAAACCCTAGTGCCCCGATCGTCCCCTGTCACCGTGTCGTCGCCTCAGATGGTAGGCTCACCGGTTATTCAGGGATCGGCGGAATAGCTCAGAAGAAAAAAATGTTAATCATTGAAGGTGTTTTTTTCAAAAACAACAAGGTTGATCTTGCTATTTCAAGGTGGGAAAAATAATTATAAATTTGTTACTATTTAGACATGGATTACTCAAAAGTACCAAACAACGAAACAATAGAAAAAACTATTTGTGAGCTTAAAAATCATAGAATCGATGTCATTCTTGTTGATACAAAAGAACAGGCGCTTAAGGAAATATTAAAAAATGTCCCGGCCAGTTCAAAAATAATGAATGGTTCTTCAACAACTCTAATACAAATTGGGTTTTCTGATTTATTGAAATCCGGAAATCATAAATGGAAAAATTTACATGAGGATATTCTCAAGGAATCAGATCGTAGCAAACAATCAGACTTAAGAAGAAAATCCATTACAGAAGCAGATTATTTTTTGTGTAGTGTTAACGCTATCACCGAAGACGGGAAATTAGTTGCAGTTGACGCTTCCGGAAGTCGGGTTGGAGCTTTACCATTTGCAGCTAAAAATGTTTTAATTATTGCTGGAGCTAATAAAATTGTTCCAAACATTGAAGGTGCTTTTGATCGCATAAAAAATTATGTAATCAATCTGGAAAACGAGCGGGCGATGAAAGTTTATGGTGTAAAAAGCAGTTTAAATAAGTGGATTATTATTGAAAAAGAATCGGCCCCAAACAGAATCAAATTGATTTTGGTTAAAGAGTCTTTAGGGTTTTAGAAATTATTTTTTTCACTTCTTCAATATTGTTTACCTGCATCAGTTCATTTCTAATTTCAGCTGCATGGGGAAAATCTTTTACATACCAAGCCAGATGTTTTCTCATGATACTTAGATCGGTGGTTGGAAAAAATTCCGCAAACTTTTTACAATGTGCAAGTAAAACCTGGAATCTTTCTTCAGTAGTTGGAATCTTGTCTGTAAATACCCAAGGATTTCCAAGAGCTCCCCGCCCGATCAATACTCCGGCCAAATCATATTCTTTTATTCTCTCCAGTGCCTGAGCTCTGTTTTTTATATCACCGTTACCAAATATTTTTGTTTTGCTATTTTTCATTAACTCAGCAGCTATGCCTATCTGCGTCCAATCGGCAAGTCCGGAATATTTTTGAGCAAAGGTTCTTGCATGGATACAAATTACATCCGGCTCAACCTCTAATAGATGACTTATCCATTCTTTCGTTTGCGGTTCTCGATAACCGGTTCTGGTTTTAACAGAAACTGTAATGTATCTATCAATTTTGTATTTTTCTTTTCCATCTTTTATCCCTTTTTTTACGGCGAGAATAATTTTCTTAGCAACCGAGGGGTTGATTATTAGAGCGGCTCCTGCCCCCCTATGAAAGACACTTTTATCCGGACAACCCATGTTAATATCGACTCCGTCAAAGCCCTTCTCCAGTGCAACTAAGGCTGCTTGATAAAAATACTCCGGTTCGCAGCCAAAAAATTGAGCAATCGTTCTTGTCTCTGTTTTATGCCGGAGCAACATTCTTTGGATTGCTGGTTTTCCTAAGATCAACCCTTTAACGGAGGTAAATTCTGTATATAGAATATCCGGTTTTCCATAAATATCAGTGATATAGCGAAAGGGAGCATCGGTAATCCCATCCATCGGCGCCAGTCCTATAATAGGCTTCGTATTAATTATATGTAGAATTGATAATTAATAATTAAAAATTAAGAATTTTAAATTTCTATCTTGATATTTTCTTTTCTTTTCCTTTCCAGATTGTCCTTTTCTATCAAGGTAGAATCAGCTTTGGTATAATCACCTATTTTCCCAACTGCGATTATTACCCAAGGGAAAAAAGAATTTTTAATTTTTAAGTTATTTCTTACTTGTTTTTTATTAAAATCTGCCATTTGTCTACTATGATAGCCAAGCGATCTTGCTTGAATAACCAATGAAAAAACGGCTTGCCCCAAATCATATTGTCCATATTCACCAAATTTATCTTCTTTTATATAGCAGGCTAAAATTAGTACGGGGGCTTTTTTAGCCCAATAATTTCTATTACCTAAAGAGTTTATTAATATTTTAAAACCAACGGAGCCACTTTTAGCAATGTAAAAAAACCACGGTTGATTATTCATTGCCGAGGGAGACCAGCGAGCCGCTTCAATCATTGAATCCAAATCTTTTCTAGCAATTTCTTCTTCTGAATAAACCCTCGGACTAAAACGTTTTCTAAACAAATTAAATATCTCCGCTTTTAATTTTGGTTTCTTAATATCTATTATCTGATCTGTTGTAATCACTTTATAAACTTTACGAACTTTATAACTTTATAAACTAAAAAGGTAATGTCAATGGCATCTCACTTCCGCCATTATCTTCCAGATATTTTTCCCAATCAACCTTAATATCAACTTTGCCGTTTTCATTTAAATATGAAATCTTTTTATTATTTACCCCATAATCAAAAAGTTCTTTAGTAAGCATAACATCGTCCATACAATATTTTTTCAGTTCATCCCATTTTCCCTCTTTATAAAAATCAATCGCCTCCAATCCGTGACCGGTCTTTTTTTTATCCAATGTTGCTTTGATCGTGTCATTTAATGACAATCTTCTACCTAAAATTCTTTTTATATCATCTAAGATATCAAAAGTTTTAAAATGCTTTATGTCTCCCGGATAATATGGTTGGAGAACAGGGAGGTCAAAGCTATTAATATTAAATCCTATTATGTACGAACAATTTTCCAGTATCGGAAATAGGTCTCTGACATCTTTTTCTGTAAATATCCTTTGAGATTTATCTTTATAGTTAAAAAGCGCTAAAACTGTAATACCTAACTTTGAATGTTCGGCAAAATCTCTAAAGGTATATTTTGTTTCAAGATCAAGAACGACCGGAAATTTTCTCATAGTATGATCAGTTGGTTTTTTTATTTAATTTCCTCTCTTTGTAGATCTCCAATTCCAGTAGTCCTGTTCTTGTAAGAGGGGTCTTTTTTTGCTGCAGATTAGCCTGATTGAGCTGTTGTTGATATTTAAAATACATACTATCAAAGATCTTCATAAAAACTTCCTTCTCTTTTTTTGTAAGCGATGGTACTTCTCTGAAAAAAAATTCATCCAGTTTTCCTAGGCTCCATAAACTTTCGATAAACTGTTCGTTTTTCAAATTAAATGACATCAGGTCTCCTTGGATCGGTTTTATTTTGAACTTCATCATTTGAACTTCCTTAAACATTTGGCTGGTTGCCGGTTTTGAGGAAATTATTTTTTGAATATTTCCAAAAAGAGACAGAATGTCTTTACCCGCCGTAGCTTTAGCAAAGGAGGGCTTGCTTGTTTTTTTTCCCATAGGGTCTATAATTATGTAATGTTACGACAAAAACTTCAAGATGATCAGATCGCCGCATTGAAATCAGGCGATAAAACCAGGCTCAATGTTCTCCGTTTTATTTTAGCACAGATAAAGAATAAAGAGATTGACAAAAAATCAGACTTGAATGATGAGGAGGTTTTGATTGTTTTGAGGAAGGTGATCAAGGAATTAAAAGAATCTGTTGAGGCTTTTGAAAAAGGTGAACGAAAAGAACTTGCAGAAGATAGTAAAAAACAATTAGAATTTGCTTCTGTTTATTTACCTAAAGAGATAAGTGACGAAGAACTTAAAACTGAAATTGAAAAGGTAATAAAAGAAAATCAGGCTGTTTTTGATAATAATCAGAAGGCAATTATTGGAATTTGTATGAAACAATTGAAATCAAAAGCCGACCCGGGAAGGATTATGAAGATACTACAGACATTTCTCTCATAATAAAGATTGATTGTTTCATTGCTTCATTGTTCGTTTGTTATTTTTAACAATGTAACAATGGAACAATAGAACAATTCTTCGGTCTATAATATAACCATGAAACTTGTCAAGAATATTATTTTTATCTTTCTATTAATTTTTTTATTTTCTTCTTTACTCAAAAATCTTTTTAGTTATAAGAGCAAACTTGATTTTTACCAACAATTTAAACAAAATTTTGAGAGAGAGACAAAACGCAATATTGAATTAAAAACTGAAGTGGTTAAAAAGAAAAGTACCGAAGAAATTGAAAAGACGATCAGAAACGATCTTAACTTGCTTAAAGACAACGAGGTTGCCTTAATCATTCCATCTCCGACAAAAACACCTGTTTCAATTACCCCAACACCTCTGCCCAACTGGAGGCAGTGGTGGGAATTATATTTTAATAATTAAAGAATAAAATAATAAATTAGCCAAAGTATAAAAAATGAGATTGCCATAATAATTGTTGACTTACCAAGTGCTCCGAATTTATTACGTTTTAGACAGATAACAGAAAAAGTTACCTCAACAATAGCCATGACTACGGTGTTATAAATAGTATAGTAAATAATAAGTGGAACCTTAGGTTCGCCTGTTGATTCAAGAAACGTTGAAAGAAGATTTCTTACCCCAAGGCTTTGAAAAACATCCCGAATAAAATGGAGGGAAAAAATAATTATATTAAAATAGAGCCAATATTTTTGCCAACGTTTCATAATTTAATTATACTTAGATCAATCCCTGCAATATACCTAAATATTTTATTAATAAATTAATACTGCAATGTATCGATACATCGAAGTAAGTCCTGGATCCCCGTCTTCCAGCCTTCGTCAAGACTACGGCCGGCAAAGCACGGGGATGACAAACAAATTTAAAAACCTTCATTACAGGAACATAAGTACAAAATTTTTAGTATAATTTGAATGCAATTTAACAATACGGGGTAGTGTACGGCTGCACAGGAGGCTCATAATCTCCTAGACCGCGGTTCGACTCCCGGCCCCGTA
>JANLIS010000105.1 GCA_024653985.1 Candidatus Roizmanbacteria bacterium | reverse complement strand
CGTATGGTCCTTTTTTAAAATTTTCTTCAAAACTTTTTTCAGGATCGTAATATGATGTATGTAACATAAAAAATATAGTGATTATAATTCTGGATTAATAATTCTTCCCGAGCCAGGTTTAACTAATAATTTACCATTTTCAAAGACTTTTTTACCGCGAATAAAAACTTTTTTTACTCTACCTTTTACTTTCTTTCCCGCAAACGGTGACCAACCGCATTTTGTCAATAAATTTTTATTATCAATAATATACTCTTCCTTTTCATCAACTTCAATCCAAGTATTATTACCGGTTTTTATATTAAATATTTTTCTTGGATTTTCAAAACATAGTTCGATCGTTCGATCGATTGATAATTTTTTTTCGGAAACTGCCGTTAATAGAAGAGGCAAAGTTGTCTCAAGTCCTGGAACTCCAAATGGCGGATGATCTGAATTTTTTTCTTTGATTGTATGAGGAGCATGATCAGATTCGATTACATCAATATGTTTTAAATTTTTCCAGAGAAAATTCTGGTCGGTTTTTGATGCAAGTTCAGGCTTCATTAATGCGAAAGATTCTAGAGTTTTAACATCATTTTTATTTAAAAATAAATAATGTGGATTTATACCACAGGTAATTGGTAGCTTATTTTTTTTAGCTAAAATAATTTTTTCGAACTGTTCTTGATTTGTAGTATGAGGAAAATGAACTTTTTTACCGGTTTTTTTAACAGCTTTAATAACCAGATCTATAACATCCTCTTCTGCATGAATAATAATTGGTTTATTACTTTTCCAATCACCAAAAATTTTTATTAATTTTTTTTCATCAATAATAAAATTGCCTGTTGTTTTATTAAGATATAATTTCAATCCAAAAACATATTGTTCCATTTTCATTAACTCTTTGGAATTATCACCCAAACTTCCTGCATAAAAACCAATGTCACAGACTGTTTTTTTTCTTGCTGATTCTATTTTTTCATTTAATTTTTCAAAGGTTGTAATTGGAATTTTATTATTGGGCATGTCTAAAACGGTAGTAAAGCCACCAGCAAGTGCAGATGAAGTCCCAGTAAAAAAATCTTCTTTCTCCGTTTGTCCCGGATCACGCAGATGAACATGAACATCAATTAATCCAGGTAGTTTAATCATAGATACTCATCCCAACTTTTAATTTTTAAGTCTTTTCCGCCAGCTGGCGGATTATATCTGTCTAATGCATTTACAAAAAAACGGGCGGAATTTAGATCGGTAAATAAAGGAATATTGTTATCGATTGCCGCTCTCCTGATCAAATATCCATCAGTGATCACTCTTTTGAACGAGCCCTCATTATTATAATCTTCGCTCAAATTAATGACCAGTGAAACTTGACGTTTTTCAATCAAATCAATGACAGTCGGACTTGTTTTCTCATAAAGTTTATAAGCCAGTTTTGTTCTAACTCCCTTCGTTTTTAAAAACAGATGGGTTTTTTTGGTGGCATACAGTTTAAACCCAA
Organism: Candidatus Roizmanbacteria bacterium; assembly: GCA_024653985.1. Classification (GTDB taxonomy): domain Bacteria; phylum Patescibacteriota; class Microgenomatia; order UBA1406; family GWC2-37-13; genus GWC2-37-13. Next base: position 655 of record JANLIS010000105.1, on the reverse strand, counting down.
GATTTTTCAACCTCCAGATTGATTCGGCAAAACGAAGCTTGAACTCTTCCCCACCAATCGTCACCAAAGCTGTTTTATTTTTTAAGGACAAACCTGTTGAAAGTAAAGATTTTAAATATGCTTCCTCAGCCGTATCGCCAAAACAGGCAACTTCGCCTGTTGATCCCATCTCAACTCCAAGGGCTGGATCGGCTCCTTCCATTCTGGCAAATGAAAATTGAGGAGCTTTGACAGCCACATAATTCGGATATTTTATCTTATATCCTTTTGCCTTTCCAAAAAAACTATCGACTATAACTTCGGCAAAATTGACTCCGGTTACTTTGGAAATAAATGGAAAGGTTCGTGATGCCCTTAAATTCATTTCTATCACATAAACTTCGTTGTCCTTGACCATAAACTGAATATTAAATGGCCCAGATATGTTAAGCGACTTTGAAAGTTGATTTGCGATCTCAATCATCCGTTCTCCGCTAAAAAATCTTACCCGTTCGGCCGGATAAACAATGGTTGCATCACCCGAATGGACACCTGCATGTTCAATGTGATTTGAAATTGCAAATACCTTGACGTTTCCCTTTTCAGCTACGCCATCAAACTCTATCTCACGGGCATTGGTCATATATTTGGAAATCGTCACCGGATGTTTTTTATT
>JANLIS010000103.1 GCA_024653985.1 Candidatus Roizmanbacteria bacterium | reverse complement strand
TCTAGTCCAACTGATTTCCCAAGCTTTATCAATTTCAACCTTTTTATTTCTGTTTTTAATTAATAAAATTTCTTTTTCTAAATTCTTAATAGAAGTCATTCGATAATTATACAAAATAAAATTCATTGTCTATGAGGCGACCGTCCACAAGATGATTTTTAATCATAACATTAAAGGCTTAATTATCATCACTCTGGAACAGAGCAAGTTTGTCATCCCCGTGAAGACGGGGATCCAGGAACGCTTGGATTCCCGCCTACGCGGGAATGACAGAAGGCAAATACTTAATTCTATTTCATTCAGCTAAACTTCAGTAAGAGATCTATAATTGACTCATGAGAATTCTGGTTGTTGAGGACGAACATAGAATTGCCAACGCCATTAAAAAAGGCCTGGAACAGGAAAGGTATGCAGTTGATGTCGCTTACACCGGACCTGACGGGTTTGATCTTGCATCAACCGAAGATTATGACGGTATTATCCTTGATATTATGCTTCCGGAAATGAATGGAATTGAAATATGCAAAAATTTGCGACAAAATAAAATCCACACTCCAATTTTAATGTTGACAGCAAAAGGTCAAACAGAGGATAAAGTAAAAGGACTTGATGCGGGAGCTGATGACTATATGACGAAACCTTTCTCTTTTGATGAATTATTGGCGAGAATCAGAGCTTTAACAAGAAGAAAAGGGGTAGTTTTAAGCGCAGATCTATCGGTTGGGGGCTTGATATTAAATAAGAAACTTTATTCAGTAAAAAGAGATAACGAAGAAATAAAACTTTCCAGCAAAGAATTCTCCCTTCTTGAATACCTGATCACAAATAAAAATACCATCATTACCAAGGATCAAATTATTTCACATGTTTGGGATTATGATGCCGATATTCTTCCAAATACAATTGAAGTTTATATAAAAAATTTAAGAAACAAAATTGACAAACCATTTAAAAATAGAAAACCTTTAATTCATACTGTAAGAGGGTTTGGATATAAAATTGAAGAAAAATAAAATTATGTTTAAAAACGCCAGACTAAAATTGACTGCTTGGTACCTATTAATCTTGATGCTTATTAGTATATCTTTCAGTCTAATTATCTATAAAGGAATAACCGGTGAAATTGACAGATTTTCTCAAAATCAGAGATTAAGGATAGAACGCAGATTCAAAGAAAGCAATTATTTTCCAAGGCCTCCGGAAATTCGTTTTGTAGATCCGGATTTGGTTGAAGAAATGAAAAATAGACTAGCTCTTATTCTGGTAATTGTCAACAGCGGGATATTTTTTATTTTTGGTAGCCTTTCATATTTTTTAGCCGGAAAAACCTTACGTCCAATTCAAGAAATGGTAGAAGAGCAAAACCGATTTATCTCCGACGCCTCTCATGAATTCAGAACTCCGTTAACAGCCTTAAAGAGTTCTCTTGAAGTTAATCTGCGGGATAAAAATCTCACAGTTAATGACGCTATAAAAGTAATGAACGAAAGCGTTAAGGATGTAAATAATTTACAAAAACTTTCAGATTCTTTACTACAACTTGCTCAGTATGAAAAACCTAAGATAAATAATCACTTTGAAAAAAACTCTTTAAAGCAGATCATCAACGAATCCTTACAAAATATTGAAGCTTTAGCAAAAAATAGAAATATTAAGATAAAAAGTATAATTATCGACGGTTTTCTTGGCGGGGATAAATATGGCTTAGTAGATCTTTTTGTAATCCTTTTGGACAATGCCATCAAATATAGCAAAGAAGGGTCAACTATTTCTATCAAATCAGAAAAAACAAAGAACTCTATTATTGTTTCAATCGCCGATAAGGGTATAGGTATAGAGGAAAAAGATATTCCACATCTTTTTAATAGGTTTTACAGATCTGACAAAGCAAGATCAAAAAAAGGCATTGATGGTTATGGTCTGGGTTTATCAATTGCAAAAAAAATAGCTGATCAACATAAAGGAACAATTGAAATTACAAGCAAATTAAACAAAGGAACAACGGTAACAGTTTGTTTACCAGATTACAGTTAATTTTCAGATTTATAATTTAAAATCTCATTCATGCAAAAAATTATTGGAAAAACTTCAACATTCTTTCAACAAATCAAAAAATTGTCGTTGATAAAAAAAATTATTTTATTGACGGTTATTTTAATAGTCGGATATTTTTCAATCTCAAAATTATTTTTTGATAATAAAAATCAAACTTCCTACCAGACAGAGGAAGTTGTTAAAGGAAATCTTATAGTTACAGTTACCGGTTCTGGATCAGTTGCCTCAACCAACAGCAGTAACATTACAACTTCGGCGACAGGAGTTGTTAAAAACATATATGTTAAAGACGGTGACGTGGTTAAAACAGGGGATAAGATCGCTGAATTAGATCTTGATCTTGAAGGTCAGCAAAAATCTTCACAAGCATGGGCATCATATCAATCAGCAAAGAATTCACTTCAGACCGCTAAGGATAATCTATATACCGTCCAGTCTGATCTGTATACAAAGTGGCAAAGTCATTTTGACTTAGCAACAAATAGTTTGTACGAAAATAGTGATGGAACTCCAAATACACCTGAAAGAGAATCTCAAACAGATTATAAAGTTTCAGAGGATAATTGGCTTGCATCCGAGGCAAAATATAAAGCTCAACAAAAAGCGATCGAGCAATCTCAAACCTCACTCAATACTGCTTGGTACGCTTATCAACAAGCCTCACCAATTATTTATGCGCCGATCTCAGGAACAGTTTCCGGTCTCTCACTTCAAATAGGAACAGTCATCAATTCACAATCAAGCAGTAATACTTCAGCCACCACTAATAAAATTGCCAATATAAAAACAAGTGCACTCCCAACACTATCAATTAATCTGACTGAAATCGATGTTCCGAAAATAAAAATAGACGATAAAGCAACAATTACTTTTGATGCGTTTTCCGACAAAACTTTTACCGGTAAAGTTATTTCCATTGATATGGTTGGCTCAGTTTCATCTGGGGTAACAAACTATCCAACAGTAATTCTTCTAGACACTAATTCAAATACGATCTTGCCAAATATGGGCGTTTCGGCAAATATTATCACCAACACGAAGGATGATGTTCTATTAATATCTTCATCAGCAATAAAAACAAATAGTGATGGAGCAAATTATGTCCAGATAATGAAGAATGGAAAGCCTATTGATCAAATTATTAAAATTGGATTGGCTTCGGATAGTCAAACAGAGATAATCTCTGGTTTAAGTGAAGGCGATACAGTTATAACTTCCACAACTCAAACTACTAGTACAACCACACAACAGACTAAATCTGTGTTTGGAAGCTTTGGTGGTGGACAGGGAGGAAATGTCAGAATTCAGGGGAGATAATATGATAAAAGTATCAAAACTTTCAAAGATATATAGTATTGGAGAAGTTAAAACGATTGCCTTAGACAATGTTTCCTTCCAAATAGATAAGGGTGAATATGTGGCGATCATGGGTCCGTCAGGGAGCGGAAAATCTACTCTAATGCATATTTTAGGCATATTAGATATGCCAACTAAGGGTAATTATTTTTTGGATGGACAAAAGGTCAGTCAATTAACTGAGGATGAATCTGCTGAAATGAGGAATAAGAAAATAGGATTTATTTTCCAAGCGTTTAATCTGCTTCCTAGAACAACGGCGATGCAAAATGTTATGTTGCCTATGCGTTATGCGAATATTTCGAAGGTTGATAGATTTAAAAAAGCCAAAAAATATTTAGAAATGGTTGGGCTAGGCAATAGACTTGATCATACGTCTAATCAATTGTCAGGAGGACAACAACAAAGGGTTGCCATTGCCCGTGGACTGGCTATGGATCCGGCAATTTTACTCGCGGACGAGCCAACCGGAAATATTGCATCGGCTCAAGCAGAAGAAATAATGAGTATTTTTGAAAAATTAAATAATCAAGGTCATACCATTGTTATGATCACACATGAGTCAGATATTGCCAAACACGCAAAACGGATAATTCATATTAAGGACGGGAAAATTGAGAAAGACGAAAGAAATAATTTAAAAGTTAAAAGTTAGAAGTCAAAAATTAAATTCAAAATTAAAAAGTTTTAAATACTTTTGACTTTTTACTTTAATTTTTGACTTTTGATTTATCTATTATGCAAGATATTTTTGAAACTATTATTGAAGGATTTCAAACTCTAACTTTAAATAAAATGAGAACGGGATTGGCCATCCTTGGAATAATTATTGGTATTGGAAGCGTTATTACCCTTATTTCCTTAGGTCAGGGAAGTCAAAAATCTATTGAAGATCAAATTCAGTCGCTGGGATCAAATTTACTTACAGTGAGTCCGGCAAGGCAGAGCAGTGGTGGTATTATGGGTGCACAGGGCGGAAGTACGAGCCTTACTTTATCTGATGCAAAAAAAATAGAAGAAAAACTTAGCGCAACCTTGATAAGTAAAATATCACCCGAATATTCCAGTCGTTCTCAAGTAATTTCCGGAAGAAATAATACCAACGTTTCTATCATAGGGGTTTATCCGCAATATGCAGATATCAAAAAAATAACAATGTCAAAAGGTGTTTTTATAACGGAAAGGGACAATACTTCAATTAGTAAAGTAGCTGTCTTAGGTCCAACGACAGCGACAGATCTCTTTGGTGAAATTGATCCAATTGGAAAAACGATAAAAGCCGGAAATCAGACCCTAAAAGTTATTGGTGTGACAGTCTCAAAAGGAGGGTCAGGTTTTAATAATCCAGACGACATGATATATGTTCCTCTAACTACTGCTCAAAAACAAATTTTTGGAAAAACAAATTTGACCAGTATTTCAATTGAGGCGAAATCCAAAGAAATAATGGTTCAGGCTCAAGACGAGATAGGCTATCTACTACTTAGTGAGCATAAATTAACCAGTCCGGAAGATGCAGATTTTACCATTATGTCTCAAAGTGACCTTCTAAGTACTGTCTCACAGGTGACTGGAACATTAACGGCTTTGCTTGGAGGTATTGCCGCAATTTCCCTTTTAGTTGGAGGTATTGGAATTATGAATATAATGTTGGTAACGGTAACTGAACGTACTCGCGAAATTGGATTACGTAAGGCATTAGGGGCCAAAAAGAAGACGATCATTACTCAATTTCTAATAGAATCAATTTTATTAACTTTTATTGGAGGGATATTTGGAATGATATTTGGATTGACCGCTTCATTTGTAATATCAAAAATTATGAATCTATCTTATGTTATTTCTGTATCTTCTATAGCATTGGCGATAGGCGTTTCCAGTATTATTGGTATTGTTTTTGGATTGTATCCGGCAAAAAAAGCTGCGAATTTACAACCGATCGAGGCACTGAGATATGAGTAAAGGTTAAAGATTTAATAATTTTCTAGGAAGGTGGTGATAGTTTATGAAGACAAATTATATTGTGATTGCAGTTTTGGTAATCCTCTCGTCTGGTGTCGGCTTTTATGGTGGAATGAAATATCAGCAAAGTAAATCTCAATCTTTTGCTGGACAACTCAATAATCGACAGGGTGGAATTAGAAACTACCAACAGGGAAATAGTACCGGAACCATGAAAAATGTAGGTATTAATCGTGGAGGTTTTAAACCGGTCGCAGGAGAAATTATTTCTACTGATGATAAATCAATAACCGTAAAATTACAAGATGACAGTAGTAAGATCATTCTGATCAATGATAAGACTCAGATCAATAAAGCCGAGACTGTTAATAAATCAGAACTTAAAGTTGGTGAAAAAGTATCAGTTTTCGGATCAGAAAATACTGACGGATCAGTAACAGCTCAAAACGTTCAACTTAATCCAATTCAGATGGGTAAATAAATTTTAATTGATTTTTCAATTGAAATTAAACCGAAAAGATACTAATATTGTTGTCCAATGAACAGTGCGGAATTATTTATCAAATGTTTGGAGGGTGAAGGAATAAAGTATATTTTTGGTGTTCCCGGTGAGGAAAATCTAAGACTACTTCAGGCAATAAAAGAGTCTTCAATAAAATTCATTGTTACCAGACATGAACAAGCGGCAGGTTTTATAGCGGCAACGATCGGGAGATTAACGGGGATCCCGGGTGTTTGTTTATCTACTTTAGGTCCGGGAGCAACTAATTTAGTGACAAGTGCCGCATATGCGCAACTTGGCGGTATGCCAGCTTTATTTATTACCGGTCAGAAACCAATAAAAAAAAGTAAACAAGGCAACTTCCAGATCATTAATACCGTTGAAATGTTCAAACCCATAACTAAATCATCAAAACAGATCATCAATGGAGAAATGATCCCTACGTTAGTGCGAGAAGCTTTTCGGTTGGCTAAAGTTGAAAGGCCCGGTGCCGTTCATCTGGAATTACCAGAAGATGTTGCCGATGAGATCGTGACAGGAATTCCGATAATAAATTATCATACCAGGCGACCGGTGGCAGAAGAAAAAGCGATAAAAAAAGC
>JANLIS010000080.1 GCA_024653985.1 Candidatus Roizmanbacteria bacterium | reverse complement strand
AAAGGTATAATATATCCAATGAAAAAATTTTTTATATTAGCTCTCCTAAGTTTATTTGGAATCGCCGACGCTGCTTATCTGACATACGAACATTATCAGCAGGTAACGCCACCTTGCACTGTTAACCACTTGCTTCCGATTGCATCAGATTGTGGCAAGGTTTTAAGGAGTTCTTATTCAGTAATGTTTGGAATACCGCTAGCCGTTTTTGGAATTATCCAATATTCTTTTCTTTTGCTGGTAATAATTTTATTGGCCGTTTATAGAAAAAAAATATTTGCTTATTGGGTTATTCTCCAGTCAATGATTGGAGCGATCTTTTCTTTGTATTTTATGTATATCCAGATCGGCATTTTAAAAAGCATTTGTACCTACTGCACTTTGTCCGCATTGATAAGTTTTGTTATTTTTTTCCTTGTTGCTAAATTTTTTTTTAGGGAGAAAGCTTCCCTCCGTTTGAATATCATCGCTTTCTTTTACCAAAACATAATGAAGCCGGTTTTATTTTTACTTGATCCGGAATTTATTCATAATATTATGGTCGCCCGTGGGGAATTGATCGGAAAAACTTTTATAAAGCACATCCTTAATTGGAAGTTAAACTACTCTTCCCCCAAACTGAAACAAAAAATTGCCGGAATTAATTTTAGTGGTCCAGTCGGACTAGCTGCTGGCTTTGATTATGAAGCAAGATTAACCCAAGCTCTTTACTCTCTCGGATTTGGATTTCAAACTGTTGGGACAATTACCAGCCTTCCTTATGAGGGAAATCCTTATCCCCGATTAGGTAGGCTTCCAAAATCAAGATCATTGATGGTTAATAAGGGGTTTAAAAATCCAGGGGCAGAAAATATTACTCAAAAACTAAACAAACTAAACTTTAATATTCCTTTAGGAATCAGTATTGGAGGGTCAAATAATGAAAATATAGAAAATATCAATCAAGCCATTGAAGATGTAAAACAATCTTTTAGACTTTTTGAAAAATCTAAAATAAAAAATAGTTATTACGAACTAAATATCAGCTGCCCTAATCTAATCAATACTAATATTGATTTTTATAAACCAAAAAACTTAAATCAATTACTTCAATCGATTAAACGATTGAAGTTAAAAAAGCCTGTCTTTATCAAAATGCCTATTTCTATTACTGATAAGGAGTTTATTTCCCTTTTGGCAGTGATCGAAAAATTTAAATTTGTTAAGGGAGTGATCATTGGAAACCTGCTTAAGGACAGGAAAAATAAATTACTTGACCAACAGGAAGTAAAAAAATTTAAAGTCGGTAATTTTTCCGGCAAACCATGTGAACCAAGGTCGAACGAACTTATAAAATTAACCTTCAGAAAATACGGATCAAGATTGGTTATTATTGGTTGTGGTGGTATTTTCAACGGTCAGGACGCTTATAAAAAGATCACGCTTGGAGCGTCATTGGTCCAACTCATAACCGGCATGATCTATCAGGGACCACAGGTAATATCACAAATAAATATGGAGTTAGAAGAGTTGTTGAAAAAAGATGGATACTATAATATCAGGGAAGCAATTGGGATAGATAATAATAAATAACAAAACACAAATAACAATTGAATAACAAATTACAAATTTTAAATGTTTAAAACATTTTTTATTTATTATTTAAAATTCAATTGATGTTTGTTATTGGTTATTTGTTATTTCTAATATGAAAACTATTTTTCAAACTTCCGCCGGTGGCATTGTTTACAAAAAAATGTCTAATCCCTATTCCTTAGTCCTTAGTCCCTATCTGTGGCTCATCTGTCAACATTCTCAGCACAAAGG
>JANLIS010000067.1 GCA_024653985.1 Candidatus Roizmanbacteria bacterium | reverse complement strand
GTAGACAAACAAATAACCATATGGTCATATTGTTATATGATCACAAAACACCGTAAATCAATACGTTTAAAGAAATATGACTATTCGGATGTGGGATGGTATTTTGTGACGATATGTACAAAAGAAAAGAAAGAATATTTTGGAAAAATCGTTAATAACAAAATGTTGCTGAATTCAAAAGCATTGTTAATTAAATCAAATTGGCAAAATTTAATAAATAAATTTAACATAGAATTGGATGATTTTATTATCCTGCCAAACCATGTTCATGGTATTGTTATTATTCGTCAACCAATTGTTGTAGGGGTTTCATTCATGAAACCCTCAAATATGAATAATTATGAATTGAACAATAAATCAAAAATGATTGTTTCAAAAACAAATCATCATATGGAATTATTAAACAATAAAAAGGGTTTGATAAATCAAACCCCTACGATCGGATTGATTATCCGACATTTTAAATCAAAATGCACATATGAATTACATAAAAATGGATTTTCACATGATTTATGGCAACGTAATTATTATGAACACATTATCCGCAACGAACCAGACTTATTTCGTATCCGTCAATATATCAAGGATAATCCAATGAATTGGAATGAGGATCGAAATAATATTTAAAGCAGTTTTTTGAGTTCTTGTTCAATCAATGGAGCAATTGAGATCTCTCTGAGTTTGGAAAATTTTTGTTCTGGTAATAAAGTAATAGTATTGCTCATAAAAATTTTTTCCATTGGACTTTTTGACAAAATTTCTACAGCGTTCGGAGAAAAATCGTGGTGGACGATGCAAGCCAATACCCGCTTAGCTCCCCTTTTTAGGCAAAATTCTGCGGCGTGAACCAAGGTGCCTCCGGAGGTGATGATATCATCGACAATAATACAAGTTTTATTTTTAACTTCTCCATATAAATTAAGTGCTTTTGATTGATGTATTTTATCGAGATTTCTTCTTTTTTCAATAACGGCAATATCTACATCAGAAGTGTGAAAAAAATTTTCGGCAAAAATTTGAGCTCTTTCTACGCCTCCTTGATCAGGTGAAACAATAGCCACATTTTCAGTATTTTTACTATCTTTTAAATAATGGGCAACCTCCCGTCCTAGGATCGAAAAAGTTGAAAAGTTTTTAAAAGGTATCGAAAAAATTCCTTCTGTTCCATCATCGTGAAGATCAAAAGTATAAACTTGGTCAAATCCAATAGTTTCAAAAAAACGAATGACAACATTTACTGAAACAGCCTCCCCCACCCGATGTTCTCGATTCTGCCTGGCATAGCCAAAGTACGGGATAAAGGCAATAATTTTTTTTGCCTGCATTCTCTTTAAAGCATCAGCAAAAAAGAAAAGCTCCATAAGATGGGTATCGGTCGGATTAGCAGTTGGTTGGATAATAACACATACATCGTCCTTTACCTTCTCTTGAATTGTCACTCTTATTTCTGAATTATCAAAGCGGGTCACTTCAGATTTAGCAATTGGGACATTCAGTAATTTTGAAACTTCCGCGGCGAGCTTGGGATTAGCAGAACCTGAAAATAATTTAAACATATATAATTATTAACCTTGTTGTTGACTTGATATTTCTATCAACTTTTTTGCGGCCAATTCCTGAGTTTTTTTAACAGCCTCATTTACAATTTCGGCAATTCTATTTTCGACGATACCATCAACTTCTATGGATTCGATTATTTGATCACCTCGGATGATCACCTTAACACCGTTTTTTTCAACGATAATCTGTTCTTGCTGTAGAGCTGCTTGCATCTTTTGAGCCTGTTGCTGTAACTTCTGAAGATCACCTAACGCACCAAATGGATTTAACATATTTTAAAAGAAATATAATTTCTAATTACTAATTTCTAATTAACCTAATCAACGATAAAAAACCAACACCCAATTAATATTTGGGTTTTATCTAGAAATTAGATCAATTAGGTAAATTAGACTAATTTATTCTGTCCTACTTTATTGTAGAACTCGACGAGACCAATTTCAACTGGTAACGAATCAATAGGCGTATTTCGTAAATTTTGATAGGCTTCGATTAATAATTTCATTAGTAAAGAAATTTCGCTTATTGTTAGATTTGTTTCCTGGTCATTGTTTTCTATAACTTTATTCTTGATAAGAAGCTGATTGTGTAATTGATCCAATATATCCTCAATAAGATTTTTAAAATCACCACCATTTTGAGAAAAATCCTTTATCCAAGAAAGTGTTTTTTTGGGATCTTTTTTTTCAATTATTTTAATCAGGTCGTTTCTCCCCCTAATACCTAAAAATTTTTCCGCATCTTCAACCGTTTTGATTCTTTGAAGATTGATCTCTTCTAGAATTTTTGCTGCATCTCTGAAAGAACTTTCACTGTGATTTGCGATCAAGGTCAATAGATCTTTATTGAAATCAAGATTTTCACCCTTTGCGATCCTCTCAAGCATGGAATAAATATCCGTAGCATTTGCCTTTCCAAAGTTGATCTTCAAACAACGGGAAACGATCGTTTTTGGCAGTTTTTCTATATTGGTGGTGGCTAAAATAAAAATCGCTGATTTTGGAGGCTCCTCCAAAGTCTTAAGCAGTGCATTGAATCCTTCATTTGTGATCATGTGGGCTTCATCAATGATAAAGACCCTAAAGCCGCCGGACATGGGGAGAAAGGAGGTCTCGCGAATAAGGCTTTTTATTTCTTCTATACCACGGTTTGAAGCGGCATCCATTTCGATCACATCGGTAAAGGAGGACAAAGAAATACTTTGACAGTTGGCACATTTATTGCATGGTTCGTAGCTATTAACCTCCGCGGTTTTCCCTCCGCCAGCCGGCGGATTCCCAACCGCGGAGGTTGAGAGGCGAGAAAATTTATTATTCAAGCAGTTTACCGCCTTTGCAATAATTCTGGCTGTTGATGTTTTTCCGGTACCTTTTTGACCGACAAGCAGAAAGGCATGAGGTAATGTTGACGATTCTAAGATCTTTCCAACCATTATCTTCACCTGTGAATTATCGATCTCCCCAATAACCTTTGGACGATACTTTAAATAAAACATTGCTAAATTTCTAATTTATAATTGACCTAATTAACCTAAATAAGTTCCAATTCCCAATTGGTTATTGGATATTTTTTAGATCAATTAGAATAATTAGAGCAATTAGGTCAATTTATTTTAAAAGGTTTTTAATCCCGTGTTTAATCAACTCGTTAATCATTTCATCGACTCTTTTATTACGTTCAGCTGCAAGTAATATTACCAATGGAAAGCAGATGATCACTTCACCAAGAAGAACTTCTTTTTCACCTATGTCTTCATCGTATTTGAAAGATAATACTGGTAAAGTTTCTTTTTCATTTTTGTATTTTTCGGTAAAAACTTTCATCTTATTTTTACCCACAAAAACAACATTCAATGAATAATTATGATCGATCTGCTCCTTTTCAAAGACCTCCTGCACGAAAATCTTAATCCTTTTACGATTAATTTTATAGCGTGATGAAGAGATGATATTTATCATACCCTTTTAAATACTTTTTTAAAGACAACTTTTCTACGCTTTAAAGATCGGTTCTTCATTCTCTCTTTTTCCTCTTCTTTTCTTTTCAATGAAGGTTTCTTATAGAATTGTTTTTTTCTAAGGGTATCGACAATTTCTTCGTCAATAAAAGAACGAGTGAATTTTCGGAACATGCTGTCTTTTGATTCTCCTTTTCTTTTTATTACTAAAACCATAAATTAATACGCCTCCTCCCAACATGAAATAACAAATGACAAATAACAAATATCAAATGAATCTCAAATATCAAATAACCAATGTTTAAGCATTTAGTTATTAGTATTTATTATTCAATTGTTATTTAAATTTTGTTATTAATAATTATTCTATTATACACTCTTAATTATTTCAATGATCTTGTTCAAAGACAGAGATGTGGGAACAAGTTTTGGATTACCTGAGGATCCATTTAATAACATATGTTCAGAAATATGGAAATACCAGCTACCTTTTTTATCTATTTCTAATATTTTTTTATAAATAGGTTTTAAAGTATACTTTTTATCAGGTAAAGTTTTAATTCTTGTAAATCCTACTTCCGGGTGACGTCTAATTACGAGCGAAAAACCCTTTTTAAGTGCTAATTTGACCGCCTCTTCATTTTTAGATTCTAAAGCTAGAGACCGTCCCAAGTATGATTTAAAAACAAAACCATTTTTGATCTCTTCCTCTGCATTTACCTTATTTTTAAATACGATCAATGCGGCCCCTAGAAGTAAAAAAATAATTTCAATAAGCTTTGCTTCATCGCGATTAATTACCTTTAAGCCATCAACTAATTGTCGTACCATAAAATCATATCGATCAGCATCTGGGTCAGAATAAAAGACTTCCGCAAAATGATCAGTAGAATTTACATATTCAATAACTCTTTCTAACGCCTTGATCTCATTTTCGTCTATCAGGTCGCGGCCAAGTAAATATTTATATACCAGTTTAGTTGCTGATGTGTAGAGATTGGTTTGGTGATGATCAAAGCGCCCCAGTCCGGTATCGACATGGATAATGTCCTTATTATCATCCGGTGGCTCGTTATTAAGAGTTGTGCCGGCAGGAACCAATTTAATTTCAGCGTTATCCCAATCGGTCAGGTATTTTTTAATCAACCAAACAGATGCGATCGCGTCCAAGTCAGGTGAAAGATGAGTAACAATAGTTTTCATAAATTAATCTAATTAACCTAATTGATCTAATTTCTAAAAAATAACTAATAACCAATTGGGAATTGGAACTTATTTAGGTTAATTAGGTCAATTAGAAATTAGTAATTTTAGCACTTCTTCAAGACTTGATATTCTTGCTTCCTTCTCATTCCTCTTCTTATATTCAACCTTCTCCCCTGTTCGCTTTGAGACTACCAGTCGAACAGGTATTCCAATAAGATCGGCGTCTGAAAACTTTTCTCCTGCATTGACTCCTTCTCGATCATCATAAAGTACCTCAATATTTTTATCTTCTAAATTTTTATAAATATTATTTATCTTAGATCTAACTGTTTCATCCTTTAGATCAAGTCCGATCAAATGAACTTGAAAAGGTGCGACTGCTTCTGGCCAAAGGATACCTTTGTCATCATGAAGCATCTCGACGATCACACCCATAATTCTAGAAGGGCCAATTCCATAACACCCCATGTAAACTGGTCTTTCTTTACCGTCTTGATCGATAAATTTGTAGTCGAAAGCCTCAGTAAATTTGGTGTAAAGCGGGAAAATGTTTCCAACTTCAGCGGCTTTTTTAACTTCGTATTTTTCTTTTGTTTCAGGATATAAGTCCCCATCCTTGGCCATTTTTATGTCATAGAATTCTTTTGGGAGTGCAAGGTCTCTGCTAAAATTTATATTTATTGAATGGTAGTTGGTTTTATTTGCACCACACTCAAAGTTCAGGCGATTATTTACAGATTCATCGATATATATTTCAACTTCTTTTGGAAGATTCAATATTCCGGCATATCCGACTTCTGCTCCAGTAACTTTTTTAACTGTTTCAGGTGATGCCATTTTTAAAACGCTACATTTTACAGCCTTTCTCAACTTGTCTTCATTAATTGAATAACCTCCGCGGACCGCTGCAGCAATTATACGCTTATCATCTGCCTCATAGATCATTGTTTTTGTTGTTTTTTCAATAGGGATATTTAGGAACCTTGCTAATTCATCGACACCCTTAATACCTTTTCCTTCAACATCTTTGCGTTCAAGCATTTTTTCGTCATTATTAATTGGAGGTGCTAGTGACGGCGCAACTTCCCGATTGTAATAAATACCGGTGCTTTTTACGAAAAATAAGGTATCTTCGCCTGTTTCACAAATAGTTTGAAATTCGTGAGAATAATCCTCAGTAAAAGAACCGCCGGAGGCTAGTGCGATCACTGTATCGTTTCCTATACCCAATCTTTGAAAGATCTTTAGATAAACTTTCTTTGAATTTTCATAATATTCTTTCAGGTTCTTTTCTGTTGTATGAAAGCTGTATAGATCTTTCATACGAAATTCTCTACCTCGAAGTAAACCTGACTTTACCCTTGGTTCATTCCTAAACTTAGTTTGTATATGGTAGAGTGCAAAGGGAAAATCCTTATAGCTTAAATTAAATTTTTGGGCCAGAGGTGTAACCACTTCTTCATGAGTTGGGCTTAAGACATACTCAGAACTATTTTTGGCCAACGCCAATTTATTTGCAGCAGTCGTCTTCATTAGCACGTCAACAGTTTCCAAGCGATTGGTCTTAGCCCAAAGTTCCTGAGGGACGATAGAGGGCATTAGGATCTCGCTTCCAATGGTATTTATCTCTTCTCTAACTATATTTTCGATTTTATTAAGGACCCTTAGACCCAAGGTTAAATAGGTATAAGTCCCTGCCATAACCTGATCAATAAAACCACCCTTGATCAGGAGGGTTGCATTGGCGGAATCATATTTCTTTGAATCTTTTTTTGTTTTTCCAAATATCTTTGAATAGAGCATGTTAAGAGTAATTATAATACAAAAAATTTAAAGAAGTTATAAGTAGATTTAAATATTTATATTTTCCACAATAATGTATCAATCTATCAATAGATTGATACATTCATGAAATAGACAGATTAATTGACGTGTCTATTGGTTAAAAATTGTTGATGTGACAGTCTGTCTGAATAGTTTTGTAGGTTATAAACGGTAGACAAAAATAGTTGATAACGTTATAAAGATTCTGGAGTCCATAAAGGTATAAAAATTTATGATTAATTTATAAAAAATATGGCTAGAATATCAAAAAAGCCTGTCGATCAAAAATTACTAACTAAAATATATAAATTATTTTATGAAGTTTTTTTAAGGTATAAAGGTCAGGAAGATTTTTTATTAATAATGGACGACATTTTTTCACCGACGGAAAAAATAATGTTGGCAAAACGTTTAGCAATTATTTATTTGTTAATTAAGAAAGTTGATTATCGTGATATTGCCGATACTTTAAAAGTATCTACAGCAACAATTCTTTATTACGCAACAACATTTTATAAACGAAACTCACAAGTTGTAAATATAATAAATAAAATGCTTAAAAATGAAAAGGTTTTAAATTTTCTTGATGATTTTTTTGCTAACTTTATGATTCATCCTGGGGTATATATCGGACATTGGAAGTTATATAGAGATCATCAGCGAAAGCAAGAAAGTAGGAAAGTCTTAGGTTGATCTATATATGTATCAATCTATCAATAGATTAATACATTCGTGTTATTTATTCTTTTCTATTTTCTGATAATGGAAAAATCTTTGTTGGGGTGTGTTATGAATTCATCAAAGGATTGTAGGGTAATTGGAAATAGAGGGAGCAATTTTAGTCCAGATCCCCGTTGGAGCCTGCTTCGTTAGTGGGTATGGATGATGACATGGGAAAGAACCTTTTTCAAAACAACTTCAGAAGAAATATCTGAGGTATCGATTATCAGATCGTAGTTTTTTGGGTCCATAAAATCGTTTCTATTATAGATTTTTTCAAGTTTGTCCAGCCAATTTGATTGACGTTCCTCCACTCTTTTTTTGGCTTCTATAACACCAATCTTTTCTCTCTCAGCAAATCTTTGGTAGCGGATCTCATCACGACAGATCAATAAAACTTTCAAAATATTTGGTTGACCATGCGCCATTATTCCGGACATCCAACCATCGATGATTAAATTGCCAGGTAGATTAATCATATCCCGTACTTGATAATCAATTTTTTTGGTTAGATTTTCATTTTGTTCATCAACTTCATCAAGATCAAATTTATTTTTCGTTACGTATTCTCTAAACAACTTCCCGGTCATAAAAACAGGCCAGTGTAATTTATTTTCGAGATTTTTTAATAATGTAGTTTTTCCAGTGCAGATCTTGCCTGAAATAGTTATTTTATCGTATATCATATGGATCCCCGTCTTCGCGAGGATGACATTTTGTCTAATACCTTTCCAAGGGTTTCAAGAGGGCCAGTTTTATATGTATCGATAACCAGATCAAAATATTTATGATCCCAAAAATTATGATCTCCGTATAAGCGCTTCCACTTTTCGGTGTTTTCATTCTCTCTTTGTTTGATCCAGTTTTTTGCTTCATCAACGGTGACATTTTCTCGATTAGCGACTCGATCAACTCGGATATCATCATGTGAACAAACGAGAAGTACTTTTAAAACATCCTTATAAGAGCTGGCAAAAAAACCGGCCAACCAAGCCTCATAGATAATTTCTTTTTCAGTTTTAAGCATCTGTTCGGTCATGGCATCTATTTCTTTTTCATGATCGTCTGTACGTGATAGAGCCCCCATTTTGTTCTCATGAAGTTGATTTTGTCGATCATATTTCCTTTGAATAGCCCCAATATTAATATGTTTCCAACCTAAAGAACTGACAATATTCTTTGTTAAAGTGGTTGTTCCAACAGCGATCTTACCGGATATTGTGATTAATCGATATTTAGGGACAAACTTGTTTTGCATATAAAAAACAATTGTTAAATTGCTTCATTGTTTCATTGTTAAAAAAAACAATCGAGCAATGGAACAATCGAACAATTCATTTCTTAAACAGTTTAATAACATCATTAACTGTTATGAGCGCTGCCAGTGATAACAAAACAATAAATCCTATCAAGTTCGTATATTTTTCAAAATCTTTGTTCGGCTTTTTTTTCGTTATGCCTTCATATAAGACAAAAACAAGACGTCCTCCGTCTAAGGCGGGGAAGGGAAAAATATTGATAATAGCGAGGTTCAGTGATAAAAGTGCCAAAAATTCCAAAAAGGCATTCCGTCCGAATTTTATCGCCTGTCCGGCTAAATTGGCTATTCCGATAGGCCCTGCCACATCAACATTTTGTTTTTGAAAGGTAATAAATCCAAAGAGTATTTTACCCAACTCAGTGGCAATTTTTGCAGTAATACTGAATGCCTCTACCAAACCATAAAATGGTGCCGTATACCAAGGGTATTTTTTCTCAACAAATGAAGTGATAGAAACTCCTAATGGTCCCTCACCTTTTGGAGGATTAAGTCTGGGGATAAGATCAACAGTTAGTTGTTGGTCATTTCTTTGAACTAAAAGCTTTATATTTGTTCCGGCATATTTTTGAGTTAAGGCAATTAGAGAAGTTGAAGAAGTAAGGGGTATTAGGGATATTGGGGATATTGGGGGAACGAACTTTAGAATGACATCTTTTTCTTTAAGGCCGGCCATGGATGCAGGAGAGTTTTTAGTAACTTTTTCTACAATAACTTTATTTGTCGGCACAGGCACTCCTTGTGTCACTAAGTATGAAAAAATGAACCAACCTAACAAAAAATTTCCGATAACTCCACCCAAAACGATCAAAGTTTTTTGCCACGGCTTTTTGTTGACAAAGGTCCTATTTTTGTTTTGTTTAGTCTTATTTTTATGGTTTAGCTCGTCGTATTCTTCTCCATATAATTTAACAAAACCTCCGATAGGTAGTAAATTCACACTATACAAAGTTTCACCTTTTTTTATTCCGAATAGTCTTGGAGGTAAACCGATCCCGAATTCTTCAACTTTGACCCCCATTTTTTTAGCCATCAAAAAATGACCAAATTCATGGACGAGAACTAAAATCGAAAGGGTTATTATAAAAATAATCAGCGTCATATTTATACTTCCATAATCTCTTTTTCTTTACTTTCACGAATAACATTTATTTCCTCCATAAATTTTGTCGACTGTGCGTCTATTTCTTTTTCCAGTCTGTATCTTTCATCTTCGCTCATTTCTTTTTTTTCAAAAGCAGTTTTAATGATCCTTCGGGAATCATCTCTATGATTTCTAACAGTAACTTTCTTTTCTTCAACTTTTTCACCTACGACTTTGATATATTTTTCTCTTTGTTCGGTATTGAGAGATGGAATTCTGATGACGATCCTTGTTCCTTGTGAGGACGGTGTTAATCCTAATGGGGATTTTAAAATAGCTTTTTCAATATCCTGAATAACGGATGGGTCATATGGAGTAATCGAGATGGAAGACGCTCCTTCTGTCAAGATCGTTGCAAGTTCCAATAATCTTAATTTTGATTGTCCGCCATAAGTATCAACACTAAGATTTTCAACTAACGAGGGTGAAGCCCGGCCGGTACGGATAGATTTGAGATCTTCCTTTAGTGACAAAATTGTTTTGGCAGCTTGTTGGTTAAAAGTAGAAACAATATCCATAAAGACCATTATACACTCCATCGCACAAACTTTACTACTTTAATATTTTCTCCAAATTTCAGCACGGCTTCTTTGATAAGATCGCTTACTTTTTTTGAAGCATCTCTAATGTACTCTTGATCAAGTAGTTCTTCATTAGTTTCTGCCATGACTGAGGCAACTTGCATTGCCAGTTCTTGACCTAGTGCTTGAAATTCTTTATTACCGGAAACAAAATCCGTTTCACAAGCAAGTTGGATAAGGGAGGCGACTTTTTTATTGTGATGAACATAAGAAAAGATTATTCCCGCTCCTGTGTTGCGGGTTGATTTATCTTGTGCTTTAGCTATTCCCCATTTATTTAACAATTTTTTTGCAGCTTCTATATTGTTTTTTGATTCTTCAAGGGCTTTTTTACAAAGAGAAAAAGAGATCCCTGTTTCTTCACGAAGTTGTTTTAATTTTTTTATGTCGTACATAATAGTAAAGTCAAAAATCAAAAGTTAAAATTCAAAAATACAATTCAAAATTAAAAATTAAAAAATGCAGGTTTTTATACTTTTGACTTTTTACTTTCACTTTTGACTTCTGAATTTTGACTTTTGGCCTTGCTTAGCGAATAGGCTCCGATTATTTCATTCAAAAAATATTCTATAGAGGTTATTGAGTCATCATTTCCCGGGATAGGATAGTTTATAGGATCAGGATTGGCGTTTGTATCCGTTACTGCAACGGTCATTATTTTTAATTCACCTGATTCTTTTACTGAATTTTTTTCTTTTTTAATGTCAACGATAAAAAGGGCATCAGGAAGTTTTTTAAGGTCTGAGATCCCTCCATAAAATTTTTCAAGTTTGCTCAGTTCCTTATCAAGTTTTACCTGTTCGTGCTTTACGAACTTGTTCCACTCACCTTTTGTTTTCTCTTCTTTCATTGAATTGAGTTTTTTAACATTTTTGATTATCATTTCAAAATTGGTCAATAGTCCTGCCGGCCACTTTGTATTTATAAAAGGAAGATTGTTTTTTGAACACAGCTCTTTAGTAAGATTTGAAGCGATTTTCTTTGTGCATACGACTAGTAAAATTTTTCCATTTGTGCCTAGTTCTGATACATACTTTTTTGCCTTTTCCAAATAATCAGCTGTTTTTGTCAGATCGATTATGGAAACACCGTTTTCGAACGAATAAATAAATTTATTTGTTTTTGGATGAACTCTGTTGGATTTATGTCCAAGATGTGCTCCTGCGGCAAAAAGCTCTTCAACTTTTTTATTATTATCTGTCATAAGAATACATTCTATCAGTGTAGACCAGATTTTGCAATTAGATTTTGAGAGATTTTATAAAAGATTTGAATTCTCCATTGATCTCATTATGTTCCAAAGCAAACTCAATAACTGTTTTTAAATACTCAAACTTATCTCCGGTATCGTAATATTTTCCATTTTCAATAACAACAGCATAAACAGGCATTCCCTCTTTCATTAACAGATTGATGGCGTCTACTAGCCAAATTTCACCTCCACGACCAGGTTGAACCTTTCTTAGGGCATCAAAAATTTCCGGAGGAAGGATATATCCACCATGAGTAGCAATGTTAGAGGGGGCTTTATCTGCGTCTGGTTTTTCAACGATTTTATTGATCTTATAAACATTATTTTCTACATGGGTCAAATCGGCAATTCCGTAGCGTTTCAAGTCTTCTTTGTTCTCAATTTTTACACCAGAAATAACTATTCCTCCAAATTTTTCATAGACCTTGATCATTTGGGCTAATCGAGGTGGTTTTGAGTAAATAAACTCATCCCCCCATAATACGGCAAATGGCTCATCTTCAATGGCAGGTTCAGCTGTAAGTACAGGAGTTCCGTTTCCATAAGGTCCCTTTTGACGAATATAAATAAAGTTGGCCATATTTGAAATTCTCTCTATCTCTCTAAGTAAGTGTTCTTTTTTTCCACGTATAAGGTTTTTTGCCAAATCCTCAGATGGAGCGTCAAAATGATCCTCAATTGCGCGTTTATTTGAACCGGTGATAATAATGATATTCTTTACATTTGAATCTATTGCTTCTTCAACCACATACTGAATAACTGGTTTATCTACGACAGGAAGCATCTCTTTAGGCATCGCCTTGGTCTGGGGTAAAAACCTTGTTCCAAAACCGGCTGCAGGAATTACAACTTTGGTAATTTTTTTCATTCAAATTTTACGGTAACTTTTTGGGCAAGCTGGACATTACTACTAACAAAAGCAGATAATTCGGCCATCCCAGCTGCATCAGAAGTTAAAACGAAGCTTACTTTTCCAGTTTTGTCAGATTCGGCAATTGATTCTGGCGAACCACTTATAGATCCAAAATTAGTTGTCAACTTAACCTGTTTTTTATCTAATGGAGCATTACTTGCACTTCGTACAAAAACATTGACCTCAACTTTATCACCAACTTTAGCAGTTAGTGGCCAAGCAAATATCAATGAAGTTTGAGCAGAAGGATCGGCCGCCCCTGAAGCACGGGCAAACCCTGAAAAATTTTTGCTAAACAGCGTTGTGGTGACAAAAACACCAAAAACAACAACGAACAGTACCATCAAAGCAATAAATTTTTTATCCATATAAGGATAGCTTATCAACTATTTTTATATTTGTCAAACTTTAGAACTGATGACTGTATCAACTATTCTTTGATGAATTATCTCTTGGGAAAGAATTTTATTATTCTCTATACAATCGATCTTGACCCAGTTACTATTTGCTCGGGCAACTTTAAGATACATCTTCTCTACCTTTTCAAGATAATCAAGATTTTTTTCATATTGATCTTTTGTTCCATTATCTAAATATATCCTTGGTTTTTTTTTGGCAATCAATGTTTGGGCAAAAATAAGAGGGACATATAAGAAGATAACCAGGGTTGGTTTTGGTATACCAAAGACTTCGTACTCAAGTGTTTCAACCCAGTCAAGAAATTTTTTTTGTTGGGACGGTTTTACTTTTACAGCTTGATATATTGAAGATGGTGTATAGCGATTACAAACGACAATCTTACCCTCATTGATTGCTTCCCAAAGTTTGTTTTTTACCTGCCACCGGTCAGCTGCGTATGGAAAGGAAGCAAGATATGGGTTTATACGGCTAAAATGTCCAAATTCTCCATTTAGAAAGCGTCCGGCAAAATCTCCGAAAAATGTTTTTCCATATTGGGGAAAGTCAAAATATGCGTATTTTATTTGCTTTTCTTTTAAATATTTAAGAAGCATTTCAAGCTGTGTTCCTTTCCCTGAACCATCAATGCCTTCAATAACGATTAGTTTACCAAGTTTTTGAGATGTCATTTTTTTGTTTTGTTTAGTCATCCCCTTGAAGAAGGGGATCCAGTCTATAATTTCCTTATAAAATAAGAAGTATATTTAGTCTGGATTCCCGCCTACGCGGGAATGACACTTAAACATTATACCTATAAATTAATCACGTCGCCTGGTTTTGCTTTTTCAGAAAGGATCATTTTTGCGACCTTGTCCTCTATTTCTTCACGAATGGTCCGTTCAAGGTTTCTGGCCCCGTATCTTGGATCAAAACCTTTCCTAGAAACGTGATCGATCGTTTTTTCGGAAACTGAAACTTTTACCTTATACATTTTAAATATATCCAAAGATATCCTTTCGATAATCTTTCCCGTCAAGATCTTAATTGATTCTTTACTCAAAAACTTAAATGTTATTATTCCGTCGAAGCGATTCAGAAATTCCGGTGAAAAAATATTCTCATCTTTGGCATTTGAAGTAGCGATAATGACAAGATTTTTGCAATCAACTTTTTTTCCAAGTCCGTCAATAAAATAGCCTTCATCAATAATGGTTAGAAAAATATTTATCAGGTTTTTATCAGCTTTTTCAATTTCATCCAGCAATAAAACTCCATAGCTCTGCTCGCGAATGGTCTTAGTTAAAAGACCTGGGCTGGTCCTATCACCTATGAGCTTTGAGACATCGTACTTAGATTGAAATTCTGACATGTCGAAACGCAATAGTCGGTTAGTGAAAAAAACATCGGAGATTGCCTTAGCTGTTTCCGTTTTTCCAACACCTGTCGGTCCAAAAAATAAGAACGAAGCTAATGGTTTTTTCCTTTTACCGATCATAAGAAACGAACGCCTTAATGAAGAAGATAGTTTTTTGATAGCTTCGTCCTGTTGAACAATACGGGAAAACAATAAGGTTTCGAGGTTCAAGAGTTTTTCCTTCATCTGTTTGGATATGGTAGTTGGGATATGGGTCTTTTCAGTTAAAACTTGGTTGATCATTTCAGGGGTTATAATTTTTTGTTTGGCGTAAGCACATGCCGCGTCAAGAAGATCAACAGCTTTTTCGGGAAATGGAATTGAGGTCAGGTAAAACTCGCTTTTTTCGATTATCTCTCTGACGGTTTCATAGGGAATGATGACCTTATAGTGGATCTCAAAATCTGGCACGGTTTCAAGAAGTATTTTTTCAGCTTCAACATTACTTACTTCATAAACATCTATTTTGTTAAAAATAATCGGTATCTTTTCGTTCGTGTAAAGGAGGTCCTGATAAATGACTGGCGTAGTCATACCGATTATTTGGATAGTATCACTTTTTGCAAATTTTTCGAACGAATTTATCAGGTTAACCCTATCTTCTCCTACACTAACGTATTTATCGATATTATCAATAAACAGAATGATATTTTTAGCTTGTTCCGCCTCCTTCAAAAGATTTTCAAAAAAATTTTCTCTTTGTTTTTGATCAAGAAATTCATTAAGGATCTTTTCCATATTCAATTTTAGGATCCTCTTATACATAATGAACATATTCGTTTTTCCCAGAAATATTTTTTTTGCAAGGGCATCAACAATAGTATGTTTCCCCACTCCTTCTTCTCCAACGATAATAACACTGTTTTCTGAAGACTTTGTCAGAACTTCTTCAATAGAAATAATTTCCTTTTCACGATCAACAATATTTTTTATGTGATGAAGATAGTTGATAGTTGCCAGGTCGGTTGCATATTGATCTAAAATTGGGGTGTATCCCACAGCCCAATCACGTGCCAATGGCGGATATGAAAGTAAGTTTTCTAATTTCCACCATGAGATCTTTTTTAAATGATTTTTATAATAATTCTCAAACCACTCTTCAACCTGGGTGCTATTTTCCCTATTTAATAAGTGGTCTTCAATAAATTTTTTTTTAAAGATATCTTTTTTCTCCTGAGAAGTTTTTTTAAATGTTGACATAAAATAAAAAAAAGGCGAAAGAATAAAAAATGATAAAGAGATAAATGGAAGTAAGACCATGAAAAGTGTCTGAAATATAAAATAAAAAGTGATGATGGAAAGTCTCATTGTCAGGCCGATCGATCTTGAAATAAATCCAAAAGCAAGCCTGTTTGCCCAATCAGAAATGGAAAAACCGACAACGGTTTTTTTTACAACAAGGTTCCTCCAAGGGTGGAACAGGGTCTTTAATAAATTTGAAGTTGAAAAAAAATAAGGAAGAAAAATAAAAATATTGATGACCGCCTCACCAAAATAATGAAGGCTATTCCAATAATATTGCCAGAAGCTTTTTGTCATATTTTGAGTATAGAGGATTATTTCCTATTTGTTAATAGTTAATTGAGCCCACCAGGGCAGAAATACTATCTATCGTCAAAAATATATTATCACAACAGTCCAAAAACACACTTTTGTAGGTTATAAACAGTAGACAACAAAATAACTAGTTTGTAAAGTTATTTAATCGGTTAGACAGAACGCTCAATCGATTAATCAATTATGCAAATTGCACAATCGTTTAATCGATAATACATATGGTTAATTTGACAAAAAAATATGTTGATGAAAAAAACTAGTTAAAATTAATCAGTTAATGTTTGAGATTTTAAATAAAGCCGATGATAAGGATGATTTTCTAGGGATAATAAAAGATATTCTTTCACCTCCTGAACAACTAATGGTCGCTAAGAGGACTTCAATTATTTACCTTCTTTTAAAAGGAGTCGATCATACTACAATTGCAAAATATTTAAAAAGTTCACGAGCCACCGTTGCTAAATTCTCACTACTTTTTTACGATAAAGAAACAAAGTTAATTGGAATAATTGGAGAATTACTAGATAAAGAATCAATCAGTCATTTTTTTGAAGATCTATTTGCAGATATTTTTATACAACCAGGTCTTAAGATTGGTCACTGGCAAATGCACTGGGATCATAAAAGAAGACAAAAGGAAAGAAAAATGATTGATACCTAACTGTATTATCGATTAATCGGTAATACAATTTGTACAATTGATTAATCGATCGTACATATAAATCAGGATAATAATTTACAACAAGTGGAAACTTGTTTCTAAATTATTAGCGAATACTAATTGAGTGTGGATTTTTTCGTTTGCAATGAGGACGATGGATTTTTTTAAGTTTTTCTAGATAATTCATCGCCAAGTTAATATTGCCTCCATCTAGTCCACGATAAGTCATTAATGGATTATGGATGATATGCGGAAAAAGTTTTTCAAAA
This sequence comes from Candidatus Roizmanbacteria bacterium, assembly GCA_024653985.1. GTDB lineage: Bacteria > Patescibacteriota > Microgenomatia > UBA1406 > GWC2-37-13 > GWC2-37-13. The sequence continues at coordinate 5,288 of JANLIS010000067.1, read as the reverse complement.
AATTCACAATTACCTGGCTTTTTTTTCATTGCTTTTAATACATTTTCACCGTTTACTTCCGCCCGGGATAGTGGTCTTTTAACTTGTTCACCCATGGCTTGTATTTTAATTCTTCTTCTTCTTCTTCTTGTCAAGCAATTTTAGCGGGTGGATGGGCTAATTATCTACGACGCGGTCGCTCATAAGATAATTTTTTTTAGGTAGATTAAGATAGATTCCCGTTTTCACGGGAATGACAGATTCAAATAGCGCTTGACATTTTGAAAAAATAATTGATAATTTTGTTAATCAAGAAACATGAAAAAAATGAAAAAGAAGGCGAGTAAAAAACCTCCCTCAAGAAAAAAAGAACTGATAATTTACATATACAATGTTGTTGAAGACGAATGGTCATTTTTATCGTCGATCCAACCTGTCGAAAAACGCTACGAAATGATAAATGACTGCAACTCTTCGTCTGAGTGCTATCTTTTTTCAAATGCTGGTGAAAGTGAATTTATTTACATATCCCCGATTGAGATCTCAAATACTTTTAAAAACTATTTTCAATCAATTACAAATAATAAAAAAGTAGATATATATGTTCCTCAAATGAAAACCTCATTGATCTGTAAAGATTTTTATACTGATAAACAATTATTCGGAGACATTATTACAAAAGCGAAAAAATTTCATAAAGTAACACTGATTAGTTACGCTACCTCTCCGGAATTTTTAGAGTTAAAGGAAAGAATGATCCAATTAGGGATAAATGTGGTTACTCCGGAATCGCCAGAACTTGAAAATGCCTGGACCGTAAATTTTTTTGGCAGTAAGTCCGGGATCAGACAGTTGGCCCAACAAAGCCGTGCTGAAGAGCCAGATTTTATAATGCCTGATGGTGTTATTTGTGTAGGAAAACTAGATGCCGCCAAAATTGCCGCCAATCGTTATATAAAAGAAAAGGGAGTCGTTTTAAAAACAAATAAAGGGAGCGGCGGACAAGGTGTATTGATCTTCCGTGATGGCGAACTGCCCAAAGATTATAAATCCTGCGAGAAAAGAATATATGAACTATTGAGCGAGGACGGATATTGGGAAAGATTTCCGATCATCATTGAAGAGCTGATCAACGTTAATTATGAAACACCGGGGGCCTTTCCAAATATAGAGTTTAAGATCCATAAAAGCGGTAAGATTGAAATGCTTTATTACTGTGTGATGATGGTTACCAAAGAAGGAAGATATTATGGGCTAGATATCCATGAGGATGTGATCAAGGAGAGAACCGCTGCCAGGATCATTGATACAGGTTATTATATTGCCGAGCAATATGCAGAGGCCGGCTATCGCGGGCACTTTGATATAGATATGATTGCTTCTAACAGCAAACATATTTTTGTTGATGAATCAAATACGAGAAATACCGGCGGGACTGATATATATAAGCTGGTTTATGATCTATATGGTGAAGATTTTATGTCTGATGTATATGTTCTTAATCGAAACAACTATAAATTTAACAATCAGGAAACGGTTAATTTTAGAAAAATTATGGATGCTCTAAAGCCGATCTTATATGATAAGAAAAAAAAGGAAGGGGTAATTTTGTCATCATCATCTTCTCTTAAATCCAATCAATTATTATATACACTTCTTGGGAAAAATAAAAAACGAGCCTATGAACTGCAGGGAGACTTTTACGAGCTGTTAAAGCCCTTCGGCCAGCCAAAATTTTGATATCTTTTATGAACATTGCATTTTTATATAACGTACGTCATCATTATAATGATTCAACTGACTACAAGAAACAATTAGAAAGGGATTTCGATGATCCGGTAACGACAAAGTGGCAGATTCATCATTTAAAAAGACTTGGATTTAATGTGATTCCGGTAGAAGCAAACGAAAAGGCTTATTTTAAACTTTTCCGTCTTAGATCAAAAATTGATCTGGTTTTTAATGTGGCTGAAGGAATTTATGGGAAAGACCGTGAATTACAGATGCCTGCAATCCTCGAAATGCTGCAAATTCCATATACCGGGTCCTCTCCTTTAACCCACGCATTTTCATTGAATAAAGCAAAAGCAAAAGAAATTTTTTTAGCGAATAATATTCCAACGACTGACTTTCAAACGATAAATGAGCCAAATTTTACCCTTAAGAAAACATTAAAATTTCCGTTGATCGTCAAACCCGTTGCTGAGGGTTCATCAATGGGAATTACCAACAACAGCGTTGTTTATGATTTAGCCGGTCTAAAAAAACAAGTTAAAAAAATTCTTAACGTTTTTAATGAACCGGCCTTAGTTGAACCGTTTCTTGAGGGGCGTGAATTTTCAATAGCAATGCTCGGTAATCCACCGGAAATTTTACCAATTATTGAATCAAATCATAAAATTCTTCCTAAAAAATACCTTCCCCTTGATTCGTATGAGGTTAAATGGTTTTTTGAGGAAGAAGGACACTCAGATTACTTAATTTGTCCGGCAAAAATTGATAAAAAGTTAAAAAATAAATTAAAAAAAATATGTTATCAGGTTTGGGATTCGCTTAATGTTGAAGATTGGTGTCGGATTGATATTAGATGTGATAAAAATGAAAACCCGTATGTTCTGGAGATAAATTCTCCGTCTGGGATTGCTCCCCCTGAAGTGACCATGACATCATATTTTCCTCTGGCTGCACGAACCGCCGGGATTGATTATAAAAATCTGTTAAATAAAATTATTAAAACTGCTTTGAAGAGATATAAGTAAGGTGGAACGTAATAAATCTTCGATTTAAACGTGGTGGACGCTGAGGGGCTCGAACCCCCGACATTTGCGATGTAAACGCAACGCTCTACCAACTGAGCTAAGCGTCCGAGACCCGTATGGTGGGCGAGGATAGAATCGGACTATCGGTCTCATCTTTATCAGAGATGTGTTTTACCATTAAACTACACGCCCTATAATATGACCTAAAACTTTTAAAAATTATAGCATATTACGTCGTGATTTCATATATAATGAAATATATATAAATTGACCTAATTAATCTAATTGATCTAATTTCTAAAAAATATCCAATCTCCAATTAACAATTGGGAATTGTTGCTTGATCATTATTTAGGTTAATTAGAATAATTAGAAATTAGTAATTTAATAAATGCTTTACTTTTCGGAAATAGTTAATAAAAAAGTCTACACGGTTGACGACATTTATATTGGATATCTGGAAGACATCATATTTTTAGTAGCGGAAAACCCTATCGTAACCAAATTTGTAATTAAAGATAAGGCAAATCAAAAGCTGATAATATCAACCGATTATTTAAAAAAGATCGATAAAAACCTAATTGTTGAAAAAGAATTTTTGGTAAGTTACCTTGAAGAGAACGAGCTTTATTTGGTTAAAAACCTCCTTGATAAACAAATCATTGACCTGAAGGGAAATAAGATCGTTCGGGTTAATGATGTTGCTTTACAGGATAAGGATAGGCTATCGATTGCTGGAGTCGATGTTGGGATATTAGGAATTTTCAGACGACTAAGGATCGGGGCAGAAAATTTTTATAAAATTGCGTCCTTTTTCAATATCAGATTGGCCTCTCAGTTTTTGTCATGGGCAGATATTCAGCCGCTTGAATTGATAAGAGGAAATGTCAAGCTTAGAAAAAAGGAAGAAAAATTGGAAAAGATCAGGCCGGAAGATCTAGCCGATTATTTGGAAAAGACAAACGTTATCAATGCTAGAAAGTTTTTAAAGATACTGGATACCGAGAAGGCAGCAGAAGTGATCGGTAACCTAAATATTAACTATCAAACAGCTCTTTTCAAACATTTTCAGATAGGAAAGGCAGCAAAACTGGTTGGATTTTTGGATCCAGATGAGGCTGTTGACGTCCTACTGACCCTAACCAAGAAAAAGAGGGATGAAGTAATGGAAAAATTGGAGCCACAGGTAAAAGGAAAGATCGTTCACTTGCTAGAGCTGTCAAAAGAGCCGATTGGTGCTTTGCTTACTACAGAATATCTCACAGTTGGTCCGGAAGATACGGTGAGACACGTGTTTGAAAAAATAAAAAATGAAACAAAGGATTTTTCTTCGTTGTATACGGTTTATGTTGTAAATAAAGAAAACCAATTGACCGGTGCTGTCAGTTTGCACGAAGTTTTAAAAGAAGATCTGGATATGCCTTTATATAAATTTATGATCCAAAATTTGGTTGTCATACATTTAACTACCCCGGTGGAGATCGCTATGAAAAAATTTTTAAAATATCACTTAACTTCTTTGCCAGTGATAAATCAGGATAAAAGGATGGAAGGCATAGTAAATTTTGATGACATTACAAATTACGTCCTTAACAGGATAAAATAGACTCTATGAAAAAATTAATCGTCTTAGCAGATTGGGCCAGTGATTCGTTGACCTGTCAGGAAATTAAAATTAGTGTTGAAGGTTTTTTGAAGGACAGTAAATATTCAAACATCAGTTTTGTATCTTCGACCCCATCGACCATTCATACCAGTTATTTGATCAACCAGATCGTAGAAGACGTTGAGAGATATGGACAACCACTAGAAACAGTTATTTTTCAAAACACCGATCCGAGGCTGTACTCAACTCAAAGTATCGAAAAAGCTGCCGGTGCGCCGCCGGTTATTATGAAATTAAAATCAGGAATTCATTTATTGGGGCCAAATGCCGGTCATGACTTTTCTATGATCAAATCCCGGATTGATGAATTATTTACATATACCGGGGTTAATGAAAAAGGACAGTTCCACTCAAGGGACCTTTATTCAAAATTATCTGCCTATTTGATGGATTATCTTGAAGATGATCTGGGCCTTGAGGAAATCGGAATAGATACTATTCCTGATCTTGTCGGTCATTATATTGGACATATCGACAACTATGGAAATATTAAAACCACGATGACCTCAGAGTATTTTAAAGGCAAATATGAATACGGAGATATTGTTGATCTGAGAATAAATCAAGTAGTAAAAAAAGCAAAATATGTTTCAAATTTATTTGGTGGAATTCCTGGTGAATTGGTTGTCTATCCGGGATCTTCCGGAAAAAAAGAAGACAGATTTCTTGAGATAAGCATTTGGAGGCATTTTACTGAAGATAAACCGACCACGGGTAAGGATGAATTTAATTTTCCAAAAGTTGGGAGCGAGATCGAACTGGTAAAAAACCGTTAAACTGGTCGTGCTTTTCGTCTCTTCATGAGCTTAGAGTCAATGACGGAGCGTCGTAAGGTTGACATAGCTGCGGCTCTTTCATTTTCGTCAGTAGACTTTGAAAGGATA
>JANLIS010000064.1 GCA_024653985.1 Candidatus Roizmanbacteria bacterium | reverse complement strand
GAAAAACTCACCGGCAAAAAATTCAAAGCCTTTGAATATCCGATTGAGGAGAGGATAAAGAAGAATTTAAGCGCTTACTTATGAATAAATTCTATCTTGCTTAAATTTTTAAGATTGCTAGTTATTTTGATTTTATTGAACTGATCTGATAATCTAGTGACAATGGCTTTACGAGAAGGGCTTACATCCATGTATGAAAAAAGTGTGCAAAGATATCCTGATCAGTTCTTTGCCCTAAAAGTAGTTACTGATATCAAACTCGTATTTTATGCAAGATCTTTAAAAAAATATTTACTAATAGGTGAAAGCGTCAGTCTTTTAAGCGGTTACTCATTTCTCCAAACGCTGCCTACCAGAATTTTGGGTTTGCCGGTATCGGCTCCGGCAGAATTTTCTATTTACCCTTCGGCAGCTCCGGCATATATGGGTGGCCGGGCAGCAGACGATATGGCCGATGGAGATTTGGATCCAAAAGTTTTTGGATACGAAGACTTCCCCGAATATGTAAAAGCAGCAAAAAACCAAATAAAAAATAGGGGTGCTGAAGTAAAAAGAGACTTTACTCTGGATTTTTTGCTTAAATATACACTTGAAAATCTTGAAAGAGATCAAAAGCCAGGCGATGACGTCAGGCGGGACTGGGATTTGTTTCTTGATGCGATGTTAGTTGAACATTATAGAAGAGTCAATCATAAAATACTGACAAAAGCCGAACTAGAAATTATTGATGATAATTCTTTCAGTTATGCTCATAACATTATGCTCATTGCTCTCCGTTCAAAAACCAGGTTCAAAGATATTAAAGAGATCGCTCAACTTCAAGGTAAAGTATTTGCACTTGCAGATCTGAAGCCAGAGTTAGCTCTTTTTACTTGTAAGATTCCAAAAGAAGTTCTGGAAAACGCTCATCTTGATGGAGAAAAATTGATGAATGATCCAAACTTATTGGATGGGAATGAGGTGATAAGAAATTGGATGAAAGAAGAGTTAACCACAGGAAGGGAACTTTATGATAAATTGAAGAAAAAAATTCCTAATCTTGACTTCACCGCCAAGTTATATTTGAAATTTTTAATGAAAGATGTCGATTCAGAAATTAAAAAAATAGAAAAACAACTACAATAAGTATCTACCAAAAAACTCACCGGGAAAATGCAAGAGAAAAATAATACATTAGCCTCATCCAACTGACGCAGTTGTACACGGCCTATCCCAGCCCCCCCTGTACTAACCTCGCCCTCCTTCGTCAAAGACTACGGCGGGCAAAAGGGGGTTGAGACACGTTTGGCACAATTATAGTATCTATCGCTGTTTTTGTACTTTCAAAACAACCTAAACTCATACTTTTGTAGGTTATAAGCGACTGACAAATAAAAAAACTCTGTTTATAATCTAAATGTGGATAAAATTAATAGACACAGACTAAGGGCTTTATCAAATTTAACTGGAAATTTTTCCGAAGTTTTCCTTGCCTCATTAGTTATTCCTGTGTTTAATAATAAAATTGATCTAACAAAAATCATAATTACGGTTTTTGGTATAATTTCCTGTGTTGTTTTCGCCTATTTCTCATTATTATTTGCCGAGAAAGGAAAACTATGAAATTTGATAATCAATCAATCGGCCTCATGATTTTTTATGGAGTGGGTTTTTTGATGATTATTGCTCTTGGAATAACATATCTCACTTCAAAAAAATAACTTAGGCCCTCATCTGTAGCCTTTTTTTCGAATACAATATTTTTTTGACTGGATCGCCACCCTGTCCTAACCCCAGGGGTTGGGACACGACCTGGCACAGAAAACTAAATTTTATCTTCAAGACGATCGTCCATAAGATAAATATTTACTTATTCGACTGGATCCCCGTCTTCACGGGGATGACAAACAAAGCACAAAAAAGCGAGAGAATAATATTCCTTTATTGAATTGTAATATTAAACTTTATATTGAGGGCGCGGGCGACGCGCTCAAGAAGAGAGATTGAAGGTTTACTATTCATTCCTTCTAATCGAGAAATAACAGCTTGACCTGTTTTTACTTTTCGAGCCAATTCCTCTTGAGTAATATTCTGCTTTATTCTTGCCCCGATCATCTGACGAGCAATTTGGAATTGTGGTTCCAATTCATCTGAAATCCGTTTATATTCTGGATCTTTCATTAATTCTTTTTCCCAATCTTCAAACGAGATCAATTTTGGTTTATTATTTTTTTTCATAGTTGTTCTTTATATCTTTTAACTGCTAATCTTAATTCTTTTATTGGTGTTTTTTGAGTTTTTTTATAAAAAATATTGGTAATTATAATTCTATCTTTTATTCTTCCGAACAATATTCTATACCTGTCTACTCTAAGTTCCCAAATAAAAATATTAATTTTTTTCAAATATTTTTCAGGTAGAGTAAAGCTATAATCTAAAAATAATTTTATCGTTTTTGTTATCTTTATATTATCTTCTATTGATAATCTATTCAAAAAACCAACAACTCTAATATCTTTAAAAACTTTCATAATCATTTTATGATAAATTTATCATAATGTCAAACAATAATTAATTGTAAAAATTCGCTTTTGCATTGTCTACCGCTTATAACCTACAAGAATGCAGAAATGGGGTATGGAGACGAGAAAAAAATAACGATAGATATGAGATAAATTTAAGCACGCACTTGAAGGGTTTCTTTTGAGAAGGTGATGTTTTTTGGTTCAATGATGACTTGTTTTTCACCTGCTTCAACTACTCCAGCATCGTATGCTTTTATGTTGTGGGTTTCGGCAAGTTTTAGTACTTGAGCAACGTCATTTTCTGGGACGAAGATGGCAAAACCGGCGCCCATATTTAAATTTCCATAAGCTTCTTTTTCGTCCAATTTTCCCTGTTGAACTATAAACTCCAAAACTTTTGGAACAGGAGGAAGGTTAGTTATTTTGTAAGTCAGTTCTTTTTTATGTCTCATCAGTTTTCTCCAGCCGTGGCCAGTGATGTTAACCATATAATGTATATCTATAGTGTTCTTTAATAGATCTTCTACTAATTTTGCATAAATTATTGTCGGGGTCAGTAATAATTCTCCGTATGTTTTCTCTCCATCAATCTTGGTCAGGTATCCTTCGGCCAAATCATCAGTAATTTTTCTAGCCAATGTCAGTCCGTTGGCGTGTATTCCGCTACTTTCAAATAGAATAATTCTGTCACCAACAGTAAGTTTTTCACCCAAGCACAGATTTTTTTTAGGGTTAATTATTCCAAAGCAAGAACCGGCCAGATCAATTTTATCCTTCTCAATCACCCCTGACAAAACAGGAGTTTCTCCCCCACCCCAAACGGTTCCGGAATCATTACTTGCTTTTGTCCAACCAGAAACCAGATCATCAGCTCGTTTTTGATCTTTGAACCAATCCGATGAACCAGCGGCCCAGTAAGCCATTAAAGTTAACGGCTTGGCTCCAACCGTTATCAGATCGTTGATAATCATTGCCACCGTGTCATAAGCTAAACTATCATAATATGTTTTTCCGGTTAAGCGGTACATTTCATCGGCTACCAAACTTTTCGTTCCCAATCCTTCAATGACCGAGGCGAAATAATATTCTCCCGCATCAACTACGTGAGCCGACTCTCCCCGGCTTTGGGCAACTTCCTTATAGTTTGCAAGAAGATTATTAACCGTTTTTTCTCCGGCCTGTTGAGCTATCCTTTTTAAGTGGTCGATTCTGTCGTAATTAACCCCTGAATCTTTGTAGGTTAATTGATTTGTAGTAGTCATCCTGGTTTTTATTGTAAGCCTTTTATATCAGTTTCAATATCTTTTAAATCGGCTTCAACACTTCCAATATTGACGTCACTAGGATCTTCTGATACAGCTATGGTAGGTGAAACTGCCTTTGGAGAAACCGACAGATCAGGTTTTGTAACGGCAGATGGATTCTGTACATTTTTCATCTGAAAAAATAGAAATCCGCCTAATCCGATCGATACCAGGATCAATAATATCAATGTAAATTTGAGTATTTTATTAAAAATGTGTTCTTGCGGTTCTGGTTGATTCAAATTTGGTTGGATTGTTGGTTGAGTTGGTTCCATATTTTAAATTTTTTCTAATGACAAAACCGCTTTATAAACGGCAACAACTGCTTCTTTCGCCTTGACTAAAGATTCCTGAGCTTTTTTTAAATCATTACTTAAGACGTCATATGATGCTTTGATCGATTGTCCAAGATTTGCTTCGTCGGTTATGGTAAAAGCATAATCTTTTGCAGCTTGCTCTTCAATGATTGCCATAGCGTCGCTTATGGCTGTTTTTGCTGTTTCAATAAGTTTTTCTATAGCAGATACTTCCGTGCTATTTTCTTCTGTTTTTACAATTCTTTCTTCAAGTTTGTTAACGTGCTCTGTTAACCTTTCTAAGGCCTTAAGCATTCTGTCTGTTTGGTTTTTGTTGACGGTTGTCATTCTATTGTCAATTTTTTCCGTTAATTGTTTTTTTCGTTCATCTTTAATGGTTTCAATTTTTTCCTTGAATTCAGCCCTTTTTTCTTTAAAACTTTCTCGCACTTGCTCCATTTTTATTTTTCTTTCCTCTTTTTGTACCTGAAGCATTTCTTTAAAAGTTTCTCTTTTTTCCTTGACCTCTTCCTTTTTCAACTGTAATTCTTCTTTAACAGCAATTCTATTTTCTTTCTTTTCCAAAATATTTTCCTTAATATTTTGCCTTTTATTCTCCGCCTTCCCTGTGACAGTTAAGATAATCTCTTCTTCCGACCTTACGAATGAAGGGCTAAAAAACAGTAAGCCTGAAGATAATACGAGTAATAGAACGTTCTTGTATTTCATGAGTTAAAGATACAGAAAAATTACTTCAATGTCAATCTTTTTAGACACTCATCTTTTCCCAATATTTCCATTGATTCGTTTAGTGGCGGAGAGATTTTTTTGCCGGTAATAACCATCCTCATATCGGCAAAAAATATAGAATTTTTTATCTCTAGTTTTTTCGCTAAATTGATCAATGATTCTCCGATCAGATCTGCTTTCCAATCGGTTAGTTTTTCTATCTCTACATGAACTTGTTTAAAAAATTCTTTTTTACCTGAGATATCTACCTCATATTTTTCCGGAGCTTTAAGAAAGAACTCACACAACGGTAAATAATCAGAAAGCTTTTTTATTCTGTCCTGAATCAATGGAATTGTCTTTTCAACAAGCGTTTTGTCAAGATTAATATTTTTATTTTTATAGAATTCAAGAATTTGATCCGCCAGCTGGCGGATTGATTTTTGACGAATATAAACCCCATTCATCCATTCCAGCTTTACCGGATCAAAGACAGGGGCTGACGTTTGAATATCTTTAATATCAAATACCTTGATGTATTCGTCGAGTGAAAAAATATCCTTACCTTCGGGATGACTCCAACCCATAAGGGCTAAATAATTTAACAGCGCCTCGGGAAATATCCCCTGATCCAAATAGTAAGATGTCCAAACAGGATTTTTTCGCTTTGAAAGTTTTGACTTATCCGGGTTACGAAGTAATGAAATGTGGGCAAAAATCGGTGGCTCCCAACCAAAAGCCCTATAGAGAATAATATGTTTTGGAGTTGACGGCAACCAT
>JANLIS010000048.1 GCA_024653985.1 Candidatus Roizmanbacteria bacterium | reverse complement strand
GATGTATATGAAATTACTTTAACTTTTGAAGAAGCCGTTAATGGGGTAAAAAAAACCATGATCGTCAAAGGTGAGGAAAAGTCATTCCAGATCCCGGCTGGAGTGGATAATAATATGACGATCAGATTCTCTGATTTTGATCTCCAGGTAAAAGTAAAATCTCATCCATATTTCACCCGAAAAGGTCAGGATATATATTTTGAAAAGGAGATTTCCTATTCATTGGCAGTCCTTGGCGGAGTGGTCGAAGTTCCAACTGTTAATGGAACGATTAAATTAAAAATAAGATCGGGGACGCAGTCGGGGACAACCGTCAAACTTCACGATCAAGGAGTTCCTTATCCGCAATCAAACCGCAAAGGCGATCAGTACGTCGTCTACAAAATCAATACCCCATCACGCGTCTCCGGAAGAGCGAAAGAATTATTGAAGGAGTTAGAGGAGGAGATAGATTAAATTACTTAAGACGTAATCAAGGATTATATTTTTTTTGTATTCGAGAAGCGGCTACAATTCTTCGTTTTAATTTTTGATTAGATTTAAATGATTCAGTAAATAAAGCCTGTCCAATCTTCCCAATGAGTTTTATATAATCAGCAATTGCTCTACTTCTTGTTTCTTGATTTAGATTCTCCGCTTTTCTAGTCATGTGAGAAATTCTACTTCCTCTTCTTTTTCTTGTCAAGAGGAGCCCGATACAACGCTGCTCGCAGACCCCGCATATTCGCCCCTCCGACGCGTGTATGTAAACCACGGGAGGAGGTAAGAGTTGTGCTGGGGTCAAGCGATTTTGCTGTCAGGGCTTGATAAATCAAGCCCCTACAGAATGTTATACCCTAATGTTATGGTGTAACAATTATCAGGGCTTGATAAATCAAGCCCCTACAAAACTAAAAACAATGAAACCATGGAACAATGAAACAATATATTTTTCTAATGTATAATTTCAACATGAAAATACAAACGACAATTAAAAACCTAGACAATTACAAGATCTATCTTCAAGTTGAAAAGTCTGTTCATGAGTTTTTTGAACAAAATAATTATTTAAAAGTTGACCTGCCTGTTTTATCACCTGCCTTAATTCCTGAATCATATCTTGAAATATTTGAAACGAAGTTTAATTATCTTGGTAAAAAGGAAAAGCTTTATTTGACTCCTTCGCCAGAAATATTCTTAAAAAGATTGTTAGTCGCTGGAGTAGGTAATTGTTATTATTTGGGCCGGGCATACAGAAATAGCGAACCGAACTCTGATTGGCATAACCCGGAGTTTACAATGTTGGAGTTCTATAAATTAGGAATAAATTATTTGGAAATGGCGGAGGAAGTATTAAAACTTTTACAGTTTATAAGTAAAAAATGTCATCCCCGATCTAGTCGGGGATCCAGTGCTTCTTTTAACCATTGGGAGAAGTTTTCAGTAGCGCAGGCGTTTAAAAAGTTTGCAGGGATCAAGGAAAAAGAACTGTTTAAAGAAAAATTGTTTTTTAACAAAGCAAAAGAAAAAGGATACAATATTGAAAAAACCACTTATGAAGATCTGTTCTCCCAGATAATGGCAACCGAAATAGAGCCAAATTTGGGAATTAGAGGTTGTTCTACCTTACTTTTTGATTATCCAAAGCAAATGGCATCATTAGCTAAATTAAACGAAGATGGTAGAACGGCTCAAAGGTGTGAGTTCTATATAAACGGTCTTGAAATAGGAGGTTTTTGTACAGAATTAAATGATCATAATGAACAACAAAAGAGATTTATTTTTGAATCAGAAAAGCGAAAAAAAAATAAAATGATAGATCATACGATTGACAAAGGATTCATCAAAGCATTAAAATATGGTTTGCCATTTTGTACGGGAGCAGGAATAGGCTTTGAAAGATTGGTGATGATTTTTGCAAATGTGAAATCAATAGATAAATTGAAGTTAATTAATATTATTTAAATATGCGTGTAAATGCCGGTAATCTGAAAAAGGGTGAGTTTGTTACTTTCCAAGGAGAGATATGTCAAGTTCAAAAGGCAGATTTTTATTCGCCAGGAAAAGGTTCTGCTTTAATGAAAGCAAGATTGAAAAACTTAATAACTGCAAAAAACGTTGAGTATGCGTATAAATCAAACGAACAGATTGAAGTTTTGGACGTTACTTCAGTTGATATGCAATATATCTATAAAGATCAGGAAAATTTATATTTTATGGATGAACGAACCTTTAATCAGTCTGCACTTCCGATCTCCTTGGTAGGTGATATATCAAGATTTTTCAAAGAAGGAGAAAAGATGTTTGTTTATATGTACAACGATAAACCCTTAACGATTCGCCCCCCTATGAGCGTCAGATTGAAGATCACTGAGGCAGATGATGCTGCCAAGGGTGACACCGTTTCCGGTGCAAAAAAACCAGTAAAAGTCGAGACAGGTGCAACCGTAATGGTTCCGATATTCGTTAAAGTTGGAGAGACTATCAGTATAAATCCGGAGACAGGTGAGTATACAGGAAGAGTATAATAAAGCTATGTTATCCGTCGGCACTATCCTTAAAAGAGAAAGAGAAAGGAAAGGTCTATTACTTTCCGATATTGAAAAACAAATAAAGGTCAGAGAAAAATATTTAAAGGCTATCGAGGATGAAAATTGGAACTATTTTTCTTCAAAAATTTACATCACTGGAATCCTTAGCAATTACTCCAAAGTATTGAATCTTGATCAGAAAAAAGTCTTAGCTTTCTTCAGACGTGACTATGAAAAAAAAGAAGAAGTTAAATTTAATAGGAAAGTTCAGAGCGGTTATTTAAATTCAGAAACAAAGATCTTTTTCAAAATTGGTTTGATCATTTTAACATTGTTTTTTATATCATATTTTATTTTTCAACTTAAGATATATTTTTCACCACCAAGCTTTACCCTCATAAAGCCAACTGTAAGCAATTTTACTATTGAAAAAAATATAAAGATTACGGGAAAGACAGATAGAGATACCAGTGTCACGATCGCCGGAGAAAGGATCTATCAAAATAAAGAGGGGATATTTACCTATGAATACTCAATAAATGAAGGAGAGAACAAATTGATTATCAATCTTATTGGCGCAAATGGAAAAAAATCTACGGTTGAGAAAACTTTCTATAAGAAGACCCCTTGATTGTCATCCCCGCGTAGGCGGGGATCCATGGATTCCCGTTTTCACGGGAATGACAGAATTAAATTCCTTGACACTTTTGATCAATTTTGATGAATAGATTTTTTTAAATCCAAGTCGTTTTGACTCTTCAATTATTTTTTCTTCCATATATGAGGGTCTGATCTCACCAAGCAATCCAACTTCCCCGATAAATAGTGAATTAGCAGGTAGAGCAATATTTTTAAAGGAAGAAATAAGTGAAGCGATCAGTCCCAGGTCGGCAGCTGTTGATTTGATTGAGACACCCCCGACAACATTAACAAAGACGTCATAACGATCAAGCGGAAGATTGATATTCTTTTTCACAACAGCCAATAATAACTGAACTTTGTTAAAATCCAATCCTTTTACAACCCGTCTCGGATTCATAAAATTAGTAGGGACGACTAATGTTTGAATTTCGAAAAAGAAAGGACGATTTCCTTCGGACACTCCAACGATCGCCTTACCAGGTTCAAGTTTTTTTTCGGTTTCTAAGAATACCAACGGGTTTTTGACCTCGCTCATTCCTTTTTGTTTCATTTCAAAAATACCGATCTCGTCAGTTGATCCGAAACGGTTTTTCGAAGCCCTCAAAAGTCTGAAATTTGAGACTTTTTCTCCTTCTATTTCAAGAACGCAATCAACAAAATGTTCAAGGGTTTTGGGTCCGGCGATTTCTCCTTCTTTGTTAATATGACCGATTAACAAAATTGGTAGGTTTGACTGCTTGGCAAAATTAACTATTTTTTTGGTAACTTCCTTAAGCTGTGAAACTCCGGCCACAGGTCCCTCAACGTCCTTCGAATAAATAGTCTGGATGGAATCAATAATGACGATCTCTATTTCATTTTTTAACTCATCGAGGCTTCCGATGATACTTTCTATCTGAAGGTCTGCAGAAAAAGATAAGTTGTCAAGATTAACCGAAAGTCTTTCAGCACGATTTTTTACTTGTTCTGCCGATTCTTCACCGGAGATATAAAGAACTTTTAATTTTTGAAAAGCTTGAAGGACGAGAGTAGATTTTCCGATTCCTGGTTGACCGGTTAGTAAAATTACTTCACCAGGAACAACACCGCCTCCTAACACCCGATCAAATTCATAGATCCCTGTTGAGAGACGCGATTTTTTGGAGTTTTTTACTTTAGAAAGGGAAGTAATGGTAATTTTTTTGACCGCCTCACTTCGTTCTTTTGAAGATTTTTCAAAATTCGGTTGTTCTTTTAAAGTATTCCATTTTCCACAGTCAGGACATTTGCCGATCCAAGAACCGGAGCCGAAACCGCAATTTGAGCAGATATAGAACATGAGATAAATTTCTAATTTCTAATTACCTAATTTCTAAAAAAACTCCAATGACTAAATTCCAAAAATGGAAATTGGGATTTATTTAGAATAATTAGATCAATTAGGTTAATTAGGTCAATTTACATTTTCTCCACCGTCTTTATTCCCAATAAATAAAGTCCTTCCTTAATTATTTTCCCGACAGCTTTTGTTAGCATTAGTCTAAATTGTTTTGTCTCCTTTTCAGATTCCAAGATTTTGTTTTTTTGGTAAAAATAATTATATTTTTGTGCCAGGTCATAAAGATAGTTAGCTATCAAATTTGGTGAAAGTTGAATGGCAGCTTGTTGAAC
>JANLIS010000046.1 GCA_024653985.1 Candidatus Roizmanbacteria bacterium | reverse complement strand
GCGGGAATGACAATTTTTTTATAATTGTTCTTGGAATATTGATTCTTTATTAAATACTTTCCAAATCTTTTCCGTAACGAACGGTGTAAACGGGTGAAGCATTTTTAGATTCTCTAAATACACTTCTTTCAAATCTCCAAGAGCTTCTATATTACCATTAATCACCTCATCTTTCAATTGCTCTATGTAGTAGTCGGCAAATCTGTGCCAAATAAACTCATAAACCAACCCCAAAGCCTTCGAGAACTGATAACTGTTCATGTATTTGATGTATTGTTTTTTCTCCTTTTTAAATTCTTCCTCTAATTCTTGTAACACTTCTGAATTTTTACTTTCACTTTTGACTTTTGACTTTTGACTTTTGACTTGGCTGTTCATCTTAATAAATCTTCCAACATTCCATATTTTATTTACAAAATTTCTCATCCCGATAACCTTTTGCTCAGATAATGCCACATCCCCACCCTCTTTCGTTCCGAAGATAAGTGCTGCCCTCAGAGCATCGGCTCCATATTTATCGATCATTAAAATAGGATCAATAACATTACCTTTGCTTTTGCTCATTTTTTGCCCTTTTGGATCATGAACCATTCCGTGTAAAAATACTGTTTTAAAAGGTGTCTTTTTTGTGGAAAAATATCCTATCATCATCATTCTGGCAACCCAAGCTCTTAAAATATCGTGCCCAGTTTCCATGACCGATGTTGGGTAAAAATAATCAAATGTTTCCTGCCCCTCGGTCATCAATGTGGCAAATGGCCACTGAGCTGAAGAAAACCAAGTGTCAAAGGTATCTTCATCCTGTTCAAAGTCTGCCCCATCACAGATCTGACATTTTTTTGGAGACTCTTCAGATATGAACCAGCTATTCTTACTTTTACATCTGTAAGCCGGAATTCGTATCCCCCAAACAACCTGTCTGGATATATTCCAGTCTATAAAATTATCCAGTATCGCAGTCAATCGTTTTTTAAATCGTTTTGGCAAAACTTCTGTTTCTTTTTTTTCTATTAGCTCCTTGGATTTGTCAGCAAGAGGTTTCACTTTTATAAACCACTGCTCCTTTGGTAATGGTTCAAGGACTTTTCTACACCTGTAACAAGTTCCAACACGGTGAACATAGTCTTCTTTTATTTTTACCATATGTCCCTTCGCTTGAAGATCAGCAACTACTTGTTGACGGGCAGAAAAAATTCTTAGACCTTGATACTTTCCAGCTAGTTCATTTAATTTACCGTCAAATCCTATTACCTGCTTCATCGGGAGGTTGTGTCTTTTCGCAATCTCGTAGTCATTAAAGTCATGAGCTGGTGTTACTTTTACCGCTCCTGTTCCAAATTTTGGGTCAACCGCTCGATCACCCACAACAATGACTTTAAATTTTCCAATTAATCCATCTACTTCTATTTCTTTGCCTATCCATTTTTTGTAACGTTTATCGTCAGGATGGACAGCTACAGCAGTGTCTCCAAACTTGGTCTCCGGTCTGGTCGTTGCCAAAGTGAACGGACCGTATTTCATATAATACAATGAGTCGGTTCTCTCAACATAAACAACCTCCAGATCAGAAAATGAGGTTCCACAGTTCGTGCAATAGTTGATGAGTTTATTAGCCCTATAAACCAATCCTTGATCAAATAGATCTTTAAAAGTTTTGTAAACGATCTTAACGATCGCCGGGTCCATTGTGAACTTTTCTTTGGACCAGTCAAGGGCAAATCCCAATCTTTTTAATTGATTTTTTATATTATTTTTATTTTCTGCCACATAATCCCAGATCATTTTATAAAGATCTTCTCTTTTATAGTCGTATCGACTTTTCCCCTGTTTTTTTAAATGTTTTTCAAATACAAATTGGGTTTCCGTTCCTGCATGGTCCAATCCGAGAAGCCAAAGGGTTTCTTTTCCCATCATTTTGTTGAATCGGATCATAATATCTTCATAGGTAAACATTGCATGGCCCAAATGGAGACTACCATTGGCATTTGGAGGAGGAAGAATTATAGAAAAAGGTTCTTTTTTTGTATTGACACTTGCCTTGAAAAAATCTTTTTCTTCCCATTCTTTATAGATTTTTTCCTCGACTAATTGTGGTTGGTACTTTGAATCCATATTACAATAAAATAACAAATGTCAAATAACAAACATCAATTGAATTTCAAATAATCAATGACAAATGTTTTAAACATTTGAATATTTGTAATTTGTTATTCAATTGTTATTTGTGTTTTGTTATTTGTAATTTATGACCGGTTATTATTATATAATAATTTCCTATGAACTGGCTTTTGATTACATTCCAATGGTATTTGACCTTATTGATCGTTGGAATCGTTTTTACTCCTCTAACCAAAAGAATTTTCAAGACTTTTGATTTTGATTTCGGCTATCCATTTGCTAAAACCTTGGGAATTATTTTATTAAGTTATTTAGTTTATATTTTGGGAATCGTCAAGATCCTTCCCTTTAGTCGTCCTAGCCTAATATTTTTACTCAGCTTATTCGCAATTATTAACTTTTTTATTTATAAAAAAAACAAGAAACCAGGTAGGGGTTTGATTAATCAAACCCCTACAATAATATTTGAAGAATTATTGTTTCTTTTCTGCCTTTTCTTTTGGACCTTTATCAGAAGTCAGGAACCTTCTATCCATGGCTTGGAAAAATTTATGGACTTTGGATTCATGAACTCTCTGCTTAAAACAAATTTTTTTCCTCCAAAGGATATTTGGTATACACCCGAACCGATCAATTACTACTATTTTGGTCACCTGTCTGGAGCATTATTGATAAAACTTAGCAATATAAAGGCTTCTATCGGATACAATCTTATTTTAGCCACGATCTTTGCCCAAGGAGTGACTCAAGTATTCTCTTTTATTATTAACATCATTAAAAAGTACGGTCAAAAAATAAGTCGGGTTAAAGTTATTTTTTTTGGACTGATCGGCGCTTTTTTTATCAATCTTGGGGGCAATCTTCATACAATATACCTGTTTACAAAAGGTTACCCGAACGATTCCCCTATCCCATTTTGGAAAATACTATCAGGCTTTAATCCAGCGCCTTACTGGTATCCAAATGCTACTCGTTTTATTCCTTTTACCATCCATGAGTTTCCTTCTTATTCATACGTAGTGGCGGACCTTCATGGCCATGTGTTTGATATACCCTTCGTATTGTTAACTTTAGCCTTACTTTTCATGTTGTTTACAGATAAATTGTATCGATCAAAAATACTAAATACTAAATACTTGACACTCAATACTATTTTCCTAGGTTTCATGACCGCTGTTCACTACATGACCAACGCTTTTGACGGTCCGATATATATATTATTGACCTTATTTATTTTTTATTTCCTTTTTGGCATTTCTTTCAAATTTTTAACAAATACTATTATTTTGATCGCTTCTTTTGTTGTTTTTTCTCTTCCTTTTTCTTGGTTTTTCAAACCGTTCGTATCCGGTATTGGAGTAAACTGTTCGCCTAAATTCTTAACAGATATTGGAAAGATCGGCCCGTTTATTTTTGAAGCGGGTAACTGTCAGATATCTCCCTTTTGGATGCTTTTTGTCCTCTGGGGATTCTTCTGGATCTCGTTTTTGATATTTTTAATTATAAAAAAAAGATTTTCCAACAATGAAACAATGAAGCAATCGAACAATTTTTTACTCATTCTCTTCTCTTTTGGCCTTTTCCTAACCATCATCCCGGAATTTTTTTATATCAAGGACATATATCCTCAACATTTTCGGGCTAATACCATGTTCAAGCTTGGGTATCAGGCCTTTAGCATGATGGGAATAGCTTCTATCGTTACCTTTTACCTGTTGAAGAATATGAAGAGATCAATCATCTACTATGTACTCTCAGCTATTTTTGTATTACTTCTATTTTTTACTTCTATCTATCCTTTTTTCTCAGTCCCATCTTATTACGGCAAGCTTAATCGTCCTGTAGAGTTAGATGGTCAAGTCTGGCTAAAAACAAGCGCACCCGAAGATAATGAAATTATTGACTATCTAAATAAAAATGAAAAGGGGCAGCCTGTGATCTTGGAAGCTCAAGGAGACTCTTATACTGATTATGAGAGGATATCAGCTTTTACGGGTTTGCCAACTGTTGCCGGTTGGTGGGTGCACGAATGGCTTTGGAGAGGTTCGTCAGATATTGTGGGAAAAAGGATACTTGAGGTTGTTACCCTTTATGAATCAAGTAATATTTTTGATACTGAGTCGCTTATTAAAAAGTATCAAATAAAATATGTGGTAATCTCACGATTGGAACGCCAAAAATACCCAAATTTAGACGACAAAAAATGGTCAAAAATAGGTAAACTAATCTTTACGTCTTCTAATGGGTTTGGGGCTTTGTATCAAGTTAATTGATATACGCAAAAGCCCGCCGTGGCGGGCTTGACAAACCAATTTTTTTTTGCTATCGTAGTACCGGGCATTACTATTCGTCGTTCCCTCAAATACGAGCGGTAGTGATGCTCTTTTTCTTTGTCCGCCGTAGTCCCGCTGAGCGGGACGAAGGCGGATTCTTAAATCTACAAATGATATAAGGTAATCGGTATTTTTAAATTTTTCTTCGTTAATTTTTTAAATTGATCCGCTACAAATCCAATCAGTTCGTTTTTCTTTTGATATTTGGTTTTGAAACTTAACGATTTGGACTTTTGGGAAAAGAAAATGCTATTCATAAGTCTTAATATAAACAAAGTAAAATTGTTTGTCAAGACCTATAGGAAAATAGATATAGTATATAAGACATCTTATAGTATTTATATTAGTGTTTATACTGTTACAACAACCAGATAAATGTTATCCAAAGTGTGTGGATAACTAGTATAATTAGAATATGGATTTTTCAATACTCACCTACAATACTCTCTTTAACAAGGCATTTATGAAGCTTGGGCATATTATCAAGGAGCATTCACCAGACATTCTGTGCCTGCAAGAGGTCGATATTTCCGAGGAGAACTTAAAATTGATCAAACAATATGGCTACGAGATGGCCGATTATTCAGGTACATTTATAAAGTTCGGTAAAGCATTTGGGGTCGCCACATATTACAATCCCAAAAAATTTGGATTAACAAATACAAACTCATTAAAGATCAGTTCAAATTTACTTGAGCTTTTATATACTATTCCGCAGATGATACTTGGTATCAATAAACCAAAATCTGTTCTTCGCACGGACTTCATCAGCAAAATAAATGGTAAAAAAATTGTTATTTGTAATTCCCATTTGATCGTCATTGCTTCAAATTCCGTGCGAGTAAAACATATTAGTAATGCCCTAGATTCGTTGAATATAAGTCCAAAAATGCCTTTGATAATTGCTGGTGACTTCAACTATCTCCCCTATCAAAGAAAGAAGCTTGATGACATAATGAAAAAATATTACTTAACCGAGTCAACAAAAAACATTCGACAGACGGTAGACTTTACTCCAAAAGGAAAAAAAGAGGATTTTTCATTTATTCAAGGATTTTTGATCAGGGAGATCAATCATTTTTTTGGAAATCAAATGAAAAACGACTATATCTATCATCGGGGAGTAAAACTTATCAAAACAAATAGGATAGAAGTACGTTATTCAGATCATTTTCCGATCATCTCTTTTTTTAAGATATAACTTCATACTCAAACTTCACTTACCAATGACTGGAGTGTCTTTTTGATCTGATTCAATATTTTTTTATAATTGATGAAGTCGGTTTTTTTTGTTTCCAGTTTTTTTATTTTCTTATACTCTGAACCACCCATCTTATATTCAATTATTTTATTTTTTACTTCTCCCCCCAGTAGTCTGTAGGCGGTTGTGATGAAGTATTTATACATTATTTTTAGATTGCCTTCTTTTTTCCATCTTCGCAGCGAAACGGTAATTTTGTTATCTTTCATAAATTTAGGAGTAACTCCCCACCTAAATATCCTTTGGATCAGCTCATGATCCTCGGACATGAATAATTTACTATCAAAACCCTTTATCATCTTAAAGAAGTTCTTTTCAAATATCATTGATCCGCCAAGAGAAAATTTTTTGCTGAGATTTTGGGAAAACTCCACTAACAGATTGCCTATATCAAACAATGGCTTATACTCCGCATCTTCCTTTTCTGGCAAAAGATAAGGTATGAAGACCAATCCTTTGTGTTTATTTATAAAAGCAGCTGATTTTTTTATAAAAGAAGATCTTATCCTTGTGTCCGCGTCAATAAAGATCAGATATTTTCCGTCAGATTTATCGGCTCCAAAGTTCCTTTGTGTGGCTACGTTAACCAATTTCATTTGATAAAACCTGATATTTAGCTTCCTTTTAAAAGCGCCAATGACCTCTTTTGTCTTATCTTTTGAATTTCCATCAACCACCATTACCTCAAAATCTTTGTCAGTCTGCCGTGAAAGATCGTTCAGTAGCTTTGGAAGATAGTTTTCCTCATTTAAGGTTGGAATTATGACTGAAAAAAACGATTTCATACAGGCTTCTATTATAGCATCTGTTAAAATGATAGCTATGAAAGTTTCCGTTGTTATACCGGTTTATAATGAAGAAAAACGAATTAAAGACTGCATCGAATCCCTAATAAATCAAAGCGAAAAACCTGACGAAATCATTGTAATAGATAACAACTGCACGGATAAAACCATTGAAATTACAAAAAAATACAAGGAGGTTGCGGTTTACAAAGAAAACAAACAAGGGATATTATTTGCCAGAAATGCCGGTTTTAACAAGGCAAAATATGAAATTATTGCCCGCAGTGATGCCGATACCATTCTTCCGATCGATTGGATAAAAAAAATAAAACAAAGTTTCTTGAAAAACAAAGATATTATTGCTGTATCTACACCAGTATTTATCTATGATTTTAAAAATGCGGAAAGATTTGCTTTTTTCTATTATATTTACATGTTTGTCCCCCTGATCATGATGGGACATTATCCACTTGTAGGGCCAAGTATGGCGATCAAAAGATCTGTTTGGGAAGAAATAAAAAATGACCTCTGTTTTGATCAAGTTAAAGTTCATGAAGATCTTGATGTTTCTTTTCATGCAAAGAAACTAGGGGTCATCTATCACGATAAAACAAATCTTGTTCTGACCTCTGGTAGAAGACTAATACACAATCCATCATCATTTTTCGGAGAGTATACGTACAGATATTTTAAGATGTACTTTTCCCATCGTCACTTACTTTGAGTTTGGTACATTTTTTCAACCTCTTTTAAAGTTGTTGTTTCCTGTGGTTTTTTGTCGTCCCTAAAACGTTCCAACCTTGGAAAACGTAAAGCTAAACCAGCTGTATGAGTTGGTGATTTTGTGATCTCGTCAGCTTTTATTTCCACCACGATTTCCGGAGAGATCCAAATATCGCACTCTGTTAACTTATCAACAGAATAATTCTTTGGTTTTTCCTTAACTATTAACTTTTCACTTTTAACTTTTAATTCTTTCCATTCTTCATCTGTAAGTCCTGTGCCGATCTTCGCCACTGTCACAAATTCATCTTTATCCAAAACTCCCACTAAAAATGCTCCTAATCCAAAATCTGTTCTTTTACCTTTTCCAAAATCATAGCCCATTACCAAACAGTCAATCGTGTCATTTATTTTTGATGAGTAGCTTCTTTTATACTTGATCCAGTTCCATCCCCGGGCGCCAGGCTGATAAATTCCGTCAATTTTTTTCGCTATTACTCCTTCTAGTTTTTTAGCAATCGCGTGATCAAATATTTCCTCAAGCCTGATCTCTTTATCTACTTCCTCTTGATGGTCAACGACAATTATCTGCTTACTTATATCACTATTTTTTACGGTTACCTTTTCTAAGGCCTGTCTTCTCTCAATGAAAGGAAGTTTAATAAAGTTTCTTCCATTTAAAAACAAAAGTTCAAAGGCAAAAAGCTTTAAAGGAACCTCTATTGCTTTTTCTCCAATATTATACTTTCTTTTTCTTTGAACGGTTTCCTGAAAAGGAAGAAATTCTCCTGTTTTTGGATTATAGCCGATCGCCTCACCCTCAATAATTAATTCATCAGCCTTAACCTCATTTTTTACGCCTTCAACGATATCAGGATACATAAAGGTGACATCTTCCAAACTTCTGGAAAATAATTTGACCTTACCTTTTTTATAGTGAACTTGCAGTCTAAATCCATCAAACTTCGGCTCCACCAAACATTTTCCGATCTGTTTGATTATCTCTTCAGCAGAAGACATTCTTTCCGCTTTCATCATAATGATCGGCGTAAATATTTCCGGGCCTATTTTATCAAGACCGCTTAATCCTTCTTCCTTTAAAGTTTTTCCGATAAATCCAAGATCAGGTCTTACATGATAGGCGGTTTCAATGACCGGCCGCAGACTTTTATCACCCTTCAACATCCAAGAATATGCATCAAGTATCGTCATATCTGAAAACCCCAAGCGAATAATTCCTGTTGGAAGACGAACCAAATAGCGTCCTGATAAAGGATCCAGTTGACGAATCAATTGAGAAAGGAGGCTTACCTTCACGTCTTGAGATCCGTTTCCCGATGCTGTTGCCAACCGGTAAAAAAAATCAAAAACCACCAGCACCTCCATATCTTTTTCTTCAAATGACGTATAAAGTTTCTTGAAATTTTCAACGGTGATACCTAAGTCTCCACTTTTTTTAAATTCTTTTTCAAAATAGCTCCTATCAATATTAAGAGCGGACATGGCTGATTTAATAATAGTTCTCTCGGCCATACCGAAATCAATTCCTTCATAAGCCGGACCAACCCTTCCCTGCAGAAGATAAACGACTTTCGCAATTTCTTGCGCGTTTAATTTTTTAAAAAGTTCTGCAAGAATACGAGTAATCTCTAAACGTGAAGAGTTTTTTTCAATTTGCTCAAAATATTTTGATAGTTCAGAAAAAAACATAAAGTAATTATAGATAGATTCCCGCCTTCGCGGGAATGACAGTTAATAATAATTTGAGAAAAAGTGGGAAGCTTAATTTTTTTCGACTTTGGACCTCGCGACTGCGAGGCGGCTCCAATAGAGAAATAAAATTCAGCTTTCCACTTTTAACTTTTTAATAAATTTTTGTTTAACAATTTATGTGTTATACCATTGTATACCTCGCCGATTTAGTACTTCCTATTTTTTTAATTAACCCTTTCTTTATCATATCCTGAATATCTCTTAAGACCGTATCTTCGGAAACATCAGGAAAAATATCTCCAAAGGTTTGATTTTGAATATAACCTATTTCTTGGATATATTCGATCATCTTCATCTTCCGTTCGGTCAAAAAAATTTGCTGACCACCAAATTTTTCTTTTAACTTAACGTCTTTTGATAATTTTAAAATTTTTTCTTTCACTTTCTCAAATTCTATACTAGCCCCACTCGTAAAATATTCCAACCAAGTGCTCAAATCTCCGGCGGAAGCTTTCTGTAAGTTTTGATAATAAGTGATTGCATCTTTATCATAATATTCCTCAAGAGAAAAAAAACGTCTGATATCATATCCTCCCAAAAACAGGATCAAAGTTGCCAAAACCCTGGAAGCGCGCCCATTACCATCCAAAAATGGATGAATACGTACCAGCTCATGGTGAGCAATCCCCGCTTTTAAAACGGGATGTAGTTTATCCTTATCGTCGCGGTTCAACCAATATACAAACTCCCTCATTAAAAATGGTACTTCAATTGGTGGAGGAGGCCTGAATGTTATTTCACCGTTTGCAGAATTTCTGATAATCACTTGCTTAGTCCGATACTCTCCTAATCCGTCAGGTGGCAAAATTTTATCGGTTAAAATTC
>JANLIS010000035.1 GCA_024653985.1 Candidatus Roizmanbacteria bacterium | reverse complement strand
CGAGGACATTCAAGTTTTACTCTTTTTAAATGGTCTAAATTAAACAATTCAATTTTAGGTGGCTTGAGTTGGGATGATGAGGTACAATAGAGACATGATAAAAATGGGTAAGGTATTGCTGGTCGGAAGGGCTAATGTCGGTAAATCAACCTTCGTTAATAATGTCATTGGACAAAAAGTAGCTATCACATCTCCGAAACCGCAGACAACCAGATTTTCTATCCGTGCCTTATACGAGGAAGAGCGGGGAAAGATCATTTTTGTGGATACACCGGGAATTGTTGGAAAGGCAAAGGACTATCTTTCAAAAAGAATCAATGAGAAAACACTGCAAATATTAAATGAAAATGTTGATGTGGTTATATACATGGTCGACGCAACTCGAAAGCGCGATTTTGAGGAAAGTAAGGTTCTTGGATTGGTTAGAAAGATAAATAAACCAAAAATATTAGTCATTAATAAGATAGATGATCCGGGTAAGTCCTTTATACCTCAGTATAAATTTCTGGAAGAAGAGTTCAAAGATGTTTTTCAAATATCGGCGATCAATAATATGCATGTCAAACCGTTGCTTGAAAAAATTTTCGAATATCTTCCCGAAAAAAACATCGATTCCGAAAAACTTCCCCCGGACCTTGTTTATCCTATCATCAATTTGGACAGCAAAATTTTTCTTGGGGAACTTATCCGTGAAAAGATTTTCCTGATGATGGGTGAAGAAATTCCTTATACTACCACCGTCATTGTTGACCAAATTTCCGAAAGAAAAAATGGAACTACATATATTAAGGCCAGAATCCTAACAACCAATGACCGATATAAAGGAATGTTGATCGGAGCCGCTGGAAGAAAAATAAAGGAGATCGGCAGTTATGCCCGAAAAGAAATTGCTTTAGCGATCAATAAAAAAGTTTTTCTTGATCTGAATATTGAAGTTGATGCCCATTGGCAGGAAATGTATTACTAATTTCATCTTGCAAAATAGTTATCTATCCCGTATAATTTTAACTCAATGAGAAATAATTCTTTCTCAGCTAATAAAGCTACCCGCCCAGAGCGGGTTTTTTTAAAGACTTCAGATAACCCCTTAAGAGACAAATGTGGAATTTTTGGAATTTACGGAAAAGGTCAAGATGTTGCCAGAATAAGTTTTTTTGGTTTATATAGTCTTCAACATCGAGGTCAAGAAGGAGCCGGTATCACGGTCACTGATGGAAAAGGTTTTAAAGGTGTTAAAGGGCTCGGATTGGTTTCTTCAGTTTTTGATGAAGAAAAAATAAATTCCCTTAAAGGTTTTGCATCCATTGGTCACACTAGATATTCAACAACCGGTGGTAATAAACTTTGCAATGTTCAGCCGGTGGTTTTGGACCTAAAAAATGATGATTTTGCTTTGGCTCATAACGGTAATATTATCAATGCTATGGACCTCGCCAATAAATTACCATCTGATGTAAAACTTTCATCAACTTCCGATACTGAAATTATGGGTTGGGTGATCAAAAATTCTCAAGGAAAAAATTGGGAAGAAAAAATCCTGAATTCATTTAGTAAATTTATGGGAGCCTTCAGTATGATCGCTCTAACAAAAAACAAATTGATAGCTTTTAGAGATACCTATGGTTTTAGACCGTTGGTTTTAGGTAAGTTAAACGGTTCATACATTGTCTGTTCTGAAACATGTGCCTTAGATACTGTTGGAGCAAAGTTTATCAGAGAGATAGCTCCCGGAGAAATAATTGCCATTGATGAAAAAGGGCTGACTGTTGTCGGAAAAGTAAAATCGACAAGAAAAAGTTTCTGTCTTTTTGAATATGTATATTTAGCCCGTCCTGATAGTATTTTCAATAAGCAATTGGTTCATCAAGTTAGACAAAGATCGGGAGAAATATTAGCCCATGAATCACCTGTTGGAGCTGATATGGTAGTAGCCGTTCCTGATTCAGGAACATCAGCAGCTATCGGTTATTCTAAAGCTTCCGGTATCCCATATGGCGAAGTGCTTATCAAAAATAGATATATTGGAAGAACCTTTATTCAACCTGAACAACATATCCGTGAAATGGGCGTTCGAATTAAATTTAATCCCCTAAAGGAAATCGTTAGAGGAAAAAGAATTATTATCATCGATGATTCGATCGTCCGCGGAACCACGATGAAAAAGATCGTAAAAATGTTAAGAAGTTGCGGAGCAAAAAAAATACATATTCGTGTTTGTTCTCCCCCCGTTACCGATCCCTGTTATTTTGGGATCGATACTCCGGATAAAAATAAATTGATCGCTTCCCATATGAACGTCAAACAAATTGAAAAATTTATTGGAGCCGATTCTTTGGCATATTTGACCTTAGACGGTTTAAGGAAAGCTTCAAGAATCAAACCAAACAAGCTTTGTACTTCATGCTTTGACGGAAAATATCCGATGCCAGTTGAGGGTGGTTTTAGAAAGGATGTTTTTGAAACTATTAACTAACAGCACGGTTAAGCAGACAAAATATGAAAAAATTAGCCATCTTAATTTCTGATGCCGGTACCGGGACAAATCTTCAGGCGATCATTGATGCTGTTAAGACCAAAAAATTAAAAGCAGAAATTAAATTAGTTGTCAGCAGTTCTAAAGATGCATATGGTCTGAAAAGAGCAGAAAAAAATAAAATTTTAACAATAGTCGTTGACAAAAAAAATGATTTAAAGAAAATTTTTAAAGACAATAAAATTGATTTAATAAT
This sequence comes from Candidatus Roizmanbacteria bacterium, assembly GCA_024653985.1. Lineage (GTDB taxonomy): Bacteria > Patescibacteriota > Microgenomatia > UBA1406 > GWC2-37-13 > GWC2-37-13. The sequence goes on along the minus strand of JANLIS010000035.1, from coordinate 7,359 downwards.
CTTGGCTGGCTGGAAATTAATTGTTCCCCAATCTTTGATAGATGTATTCAAAAATAAGATCCTTAATCTTCATCCCGGGCTTATTCCTGACAAAATGGACGACATTGTCCTCAATCCCGATAAAACAAACGGACTTTGGAACCGTGGAAAATTAACTGATATTGCCATCAAAAACTTTTTAGATAAAAATGCAACCTATGCAGGATCAACTGTTCATTTTTTATCTGATGAATTTGATTTCGGGACAATTCTTAATCGTTGTTTTGAAAAAGTTTTACCGAACGACACGGTGGAAAGTCTTTATGGAAGATTAAAGAAAAAAGAAAATAAAATTTATGTTGAAGCTTTAATAAAGTTATGTAATTAATAAATTGTCATTCCCGCGTAGGCGGGAATCCAGAATAAAAACCATGGATCCCCACCTTCGAGGGGATGACAAACAAACAAATATATGAAAATTTTAATTATTGGTTCAGGAGGAAGAGAACATGCGTTAGGTTGGAAAATAAAACAATCACCACTTGTAGATAAGATATATTTTGCCCCTGGAAATCCCGGAACAAAAGAAATAGGAGAAAATATTTCAATTGAAGTTACTGATATTCAAAAATTATTGAAATTTGCCAAAAGTAAAAAAATTGATCTGACGATCGTTGGTCCGGAAACCCCATTAGTCATAGGGATCGTTGATGTTTTCAAAAAAGAAAAAATGAAAATCTTCGGACCATCCAAAAAAGCGAGTCAAATAGAAGGATCAAAAACTTTTTCCAAACAGCTGATGAAAAAGTATAAAATTCCAACAGCTAAATATAATATTTTTAATAATTTTTCAGAAGCAAAAGGTTACTTGCAAAAAACCAAGTACCCCTTAGTTATAAAGGCAGACGGTTTATGTATGGGTAAAGGTGTGGCTGTATGTAAAAATAAAAAAGAGGCGGAAAAGTTCTTAGGAGAATTAATGATCAACAAGACTTTTGGTGAGTCGGCAAAAAAAATTGTCATTGAAGAATGTTTATATGGACAGGAAGTTTCATTTATGGTGATCACTGACGGAAAGGATTTCCTTTCTCTCCTACCTTCCCAAGACCACAAAAGACTAACTGATAACAACCAAGGTCCAAACACCGGTGGTATGGGGGCCTATACACCTGTTCCTTTTGTTGATAATAAACTTTTGAAACAAATTGAAAAAGAGATCGTTGCTCCAACGATCAAAGCCATGGCCAAGGAAGATTGTCTTTATCAAGGCGTCCTCTACCCGGGTTTAATTTTGACAAAAGATGGACCGAAGGTATTGGAATATAACTGTCGTTTTGGAGATCCGGAAACTCAACCATTGATGATGAGTCTTGAGTCTGATCTTATTGAAATTATTCTTGCTCAACAAAAAGGAAAATTAAAAAATAAAAAATTAATATTTAAAAAGGGTTTTTCCATTGGTGTTGTTCTTGCATCTGCAGGCTATCCGGAGAAATATACAAAAGGAGACATGATACACGGATTGGGAAAAATAAATGATAACGACGTTAAGGTTTTTCATGCCGGAACCAAAGAGCTTGATAAAAAGACCCTAACTAATGGCGGTCGGGTCTTATCGGTAACCGCAACGGGATCAAACTTGGAAGAAACTATAAAAAAAGTTTATCAATATATCGGAAAAAAATCTGTCTATTTTAAAGGAATGCAGTTCAGAAAAGATATCGGAAAGAACGGATTAATATTTGGCAATAATTATGATTAGTAGAGTTGAAATTTTTACAACCGTCTTTGACTCAAGGGCGAAACTGCGAAAAAAAAATAAAAAAATAAAATCTATTACGTTGATCGATGTTTATACAATTGAAAAAAACCTGAAACAAGCTGAACTTGAAAAGATTGGGTCTTCCGTTTCAAACCCTGTTACACAAAAATATTATATAAGATCTTTCGGCTCTCCGCCGTTCGGCGGATCGCTCAAGATGACCGACTCTCATAGAAATGTCGGTCAATTTGATTGGGCAATTGAGATCGGATTTTTACCCGGAGTGACGGATAACGTTTCCCACACTGTCAGACAAATCATTGAAGACCAATTTAATATTAAATTTTTAGGAAATGAAGATGTATATAGCTCTCAGGTAACTTTAATTTCAGGAACATTAAATAAAGATGAAGTTCAAAAAATTGCCAACAGTCTATATAACCCGTTGATCCAGCGGGCTTATTTAAAAAACTATAAACAATATGTTAAAGATCACGGTATGGGTTTTGCTGCCCCAAGAGTTAAGTTGATCAAAAAACCAACTGTCTCAAAGGTTGATTTAAAAGTCTCAGATGATGAGTTAACCAAAATCGGTAAATCAGGGATAACCAATCCTGACGGATCAAAAAGAGGTCCTTTGGCACTTGATATAAATTACTTAAAAACCATCAGGGATTATTTTAAGAATAAAAAGAGAGACCCAAATGATATTGAGGTAGAGTCTTTGGCCCAAACTTGGTCAGAACATTGTAAACATACAATCTTTGCCAATCCTATTGACGAAGTAAAAGACGGTTTATTTAAGCATTATATAAAGAGGGCAACGGAAGATATAAGAAAAAAGAAATCCCACTTCGCCAAGGCTTCGCGGGACGGGGATTTTTGTGTTTCTGTTTTTAATGATAATTCCGGAGCCATTAAATTTGATGGAAAAAATCTGATCACACATAAGGTGGAAACACACAATAGCCCATCGGCGCTTGACCCTTTTGGAGGGGCTGTGACCGGGATCGTCGGCGTCAATCGTGATACTTTGGGATTTGGACTGGGTGCTAAGCCGGTTGCTAATTATTACGGATTTTGTTTGGCTGATCCCCGAATTGAAAAAAAATTATATAAAGGAAAAGGTTTAACTCAACCGATGCTTTCCTCAAAACGGATTATGAACGGAGTGATAGATGGAGTCAATGCTGGAGGAAATCAATCCGGCATCCCAACTCCACAGGGTTTTCTTAATTTTGATGAAAGATTTAGAGGTAAACCTTTAGTCTTCGTAGGAACGATTGGATTGATACCAAAAAAAATTGGCGGAAAACTTTCCCATGTGAAAAAAGCGCAACCCGGAGATTATGTGGTTATGCTTGGAGGACGAATCGGAAAAGACGGGATCCACGGAGCAACCTTTTCTTCTGAGGCAATGGACTCAGGAAGTCCATCAACTGCAGTTCAAATCGGTGATCCGATCACCCAAAAAAAATTGAGTGATGCAATTGTTAAAGAAGCAAGAGATATGTTGCTATATAACAGTATTACTGATAATGGTGCTGGAGGACTTTCCTGTTCTGTCTCTGAGATGGCTAAAGAATCTGGCGGCGTTATTGTGACCCTGGAAAAGGTACCTCTAAAATATCCTGGACTTGAACCTTGGGAAATTTGGATTTCCGAATCGCAAGAACGTATGACACTCTCCGTTCCAAAAGAAAAATGGAATAAATTTAAGTCCTTAATGGACAGTCGTGAAGTTGAAGCAACTATCATCGGCAAGTTTACTGATTCCGGAAAATGTTTGGTTTCATATAACGGAAAAATAATTATGGATATAGATATGGACTTTCTTCATGATGGATTACCGACAAAGTTTTTAACAACAACTTATAACCCAATCAAATATGATGAGCCGAATATCCCGCAAGAAAAAAATCTCAACCAAACATTATTAAATATGCTTGTCCGATTAAATATCACTAGCTTCTCATTTATCAGCCAACAATATGATTATGTTGTCCAAGCAAATTCTGTCCTCCCCCCACTCCAAGGTCGTGGCAGGGTCAATGCTGATACATCAGTGATCAGACCAAATCTAGATTCTCAAAAAGGAGTAGTTATGTCTCAAGGTCTTTATCCATCATATAGTGACATTGATACTTACCACATGGCGGCATCCTCTATTGATACCGCTATAAGAAACGCTGTTGCTGCCGGAGCCGACCCGAACTATTTGGCAATTTTGGATAATTTTTGCTGGTGTTCAGCGGATGATCCAGAAAGACTTGGAACATTAAAAAGAGCTGCTCAAGCCTGTTATGATTATGCGGTTTCTTACGGAACTCCTTTTATTTCCGGAAAAGACAGTATGTTCAATGATTTTAATGGATATGACGAAAAGGGAAAACCTGTCAATATTTCCATTCCCCCGACCCTACTGATCTCATCTATCGGAGTTATAAAAAATATAAATAATGTAGTTTCTCTTGATCTTAAAAAAGTAAACGACCTTATATATATCCTTGGAGAAACAAAAGAAGAATTGGGGGCCTCTGAATATTTTGCCATGCAGGGAGAAAAAGTTGGTAAAAAATATATCGGGAACATGATTCCAAAAGTTGATGCTAAGAATAATAAAAAACTGTATGGTCAGTTTTTCAAAGCAATCCAAAAAAATCTGATCGTTTCAAGTGTCAGTATTGGTCGAGGTGGAATCGCAGTTGCCTTGGCAAAAACAGCCATTGGCGGAAAACTTGGAATTCAAGTTGATCTAAAACATATTCCTGGAAATGTTTCCCGTGATGATCATATTTTGTATTCAGAATCACAAGGAAGGATACTTGTCAGTATTGATCGAAAAAATAAAAATGTGTTTGAAAAGAACTTTAAAAATGTTCATTATGGTCTCGTTGGAAAAGTTAATAATAACCAAGTTTTTGAAGTTATTGGTTTAGAAAATAAAAAAATTATTAATTTAAAAGTTGATGAATTAGAAAAAGCATATAAATCAACTTTTAAGGATTATTAAATAAAGCTCGATACCATATTTTTTAGTCCGCCACACCCCACGGGGCCCCTGGCGATTAACTAAAAAATAGGTATCTGCGCTTTTTAAAATTAGTATAAGTATGAGAAAGCCAAAGGTTTTAATATTTTCAGGATACGGATTAAATTCCGAAGTTGAAACAAAATTCGCTTTTGATGTTGCCGGTGGCAATGCTGAGATCGTTCATATAAATGACCTTATTTCCAAGAAAAAGAAATTAAGCGACTATCAAATATTTGCTATTCCTGGAGGATTTGCCTATGGCGACGATACCGGCGCCGGAAATGGTTACGCAAACAGACTTAGAAATCATCTATGGAAAGATATAACTCAATTCATCAACGACGGAAAACTTATCATCGGTATTTGTAACGGTTTTCAGGTGTTGGTAAATCTGGGTTTATTGCCTGCTTTAAATTTAAAGTATGGTGAACGGGAATTGGGACTGATGCCAAATGAAATTCCCCGCTACACGGTCAGATTTGTTGACCTAAAAACAGAAAATAAGATCTCCCCTTGGTTGAAAGATATCAAATCTCTGACGATACCTGTTTCCAATGGCGAGGGAAAACTTTATGTCACCGAAAAAACCCTCAAAGAAATGAAAAAAAAGAATTTGGTTGCTTTCCGATATTATAAAGGCGAGATTTGTGATTATTTAAATTTACCGGCCAGTCCAAATGGATCAATAGACGATATTGCCGGAGTTAATGATGAAACGGGACGGATACTTGGACTTATGCCTCACCCTGAACGGGCTATGTTTTTCACACAACTCCCCAATTGGCCATACCTTAAAGAAGAATATTTAAGAACAGGAAAAAAACTTCCGGAATTCGGACCGGGGTTACAAATTTTTAAAAATGGGGTAAACTATTTTAAGTAACTATGAATGATCAATATACTATTGCAACCCTTGGCAGCCATTCGGCACTTCAAATTTTAAAAGGCGCCCATGATGAGGGGTTTAAAACTTTAGTTATCGCTCTTAATAAACAAATTTCATTTTATAAACGATATTCATTTATTGATGAGATTGTCGGAATAAATTCTTTTGCCCAATTTCCGGAAATTGAAGAAAAATTAAAAAATAAAGAGGTCTTTGTCATTCCTCATGGGTCTTTTGTTAGCTATCTCGGAATGGAAGGCAATAAGAAAATGACCCTCCCCTATTTTGGCAATAAGAAAGTCCTTGATTTTGAGTTTGACCGGGTTAAACAGGGAGAATGGTTAAAAGAATCAGGAATAAATATTCCAAAAGAATTCAAAAATATTAAAGATGTTGAATTCCCTGTCATTATAAAATCATTTGGAGCTGCTGGGGGTAAGGGATATTTTTTAGTTAACAATAAACATGATTTGGAAGAAAAAATTAAGAGTTTCAAGGATCAGAAATTCATTATTCAACAATATGTCGTTGGCGTTTCTCTTTATATTCATTATTTTTATTCCCCTTTAACAAAAACTTTAGAGATCTTAAGTATGGATCGAAGATATGAAACTAACGTTGATGCATTGGGAAGGATCCCATTTAATGTTGATCCCAGTTATGTTGTCGTCGGTAATAGTCCTTTGGTGCTTCGTGAGTCAATGTTGCCTGAAGCGTATTCAATGGGAGAAAAAGTTGTCAAAAAATCCCAGGAACTGATCAGCCCTCAAGGATTATTCGGACCCTTCTGTTTAGAGACGATCATCACACCTGATCAAAAATTCTATGTGATCGAGATCTCAGCCAGAATTGTTGCCGGAACGAACCTTTTTATTGAAGGTTCGCCTTACGCCGATTTACTTTATAATGAACCGATGAGCACAGGACGAAGAATAGCCCGTGAAATTAAAAATGCAATTAAAGAAAATAAGTTAGATTTAATATTAGACTAGAAAAGCTCGATACCGATATTTTTTCAACCGCCACACCCCACGGGGCCCCTGGCGATAGTTTCAAAAATAGGTATCTGCGCTTTTAAGAAACTTAATATATATGGATATTTCCAAAACAATAAAATCATACAATTTAAATAAAATAACAGTCGCTACTCTTGGCTCACATTCTGCTCTTGATGTCTGTCGTGGAGCAAAAAACCTTGGCTTTAGAACTTTAGTTATTACCGAGAAGGGTCGGGAAAAAACATATGAAAAATATTATAAAACAGACGGAAAATTAGGTTGTGTTGATGAAACTATAACCCTTGATAAATTCTCTGATCTTCTCAAACCTGAGGTCCAAAAACAATTATTGGACAGGAATTCCATTTTTGTCCCAAACCGCTCCTTTGAAGCCTATCTGAATTTTAACTACGAAGCGATTGAGAAAGATTTTAAAGTCCCAATGTTTGGCAATCGTCAATTACTAAAAATTGAGGAACGAGGCCGGGCAGAAAATCAATATTATTTACTTGAAAGATCTGGAATAAAATATCCAAAGCAGTTTAAGGATCCGAAAAGCATTGACCGTTTGTGTTTGGTCAAAGTTCAGGAAAAAAAGCGTGTCTTTGAGCGAGCTTTTTTCTTGGTAGAAAACTATCAGGATTATAAAACCCAAGTTGACGAAAAACTGAAGCAAGGGGTTTTCACGGAAGAACAATTA
>JANLIS010000023.1 GCA_024653985.1 Candidatus Roizmanbacteria bacterium | reverse complement strand
ATCCTATTTGCCGCCATAGAAACGGCGCAACCGGATCCACAAATAACAATACCAAGATGATTGTCAGGGTTTTGGAGAACGGCTTGGGAAACTTTTTGTGAGTAGTCGATCGCATCATCTAAAGGATCAAGTTCATAAGGGCCAAGATCTTCTATTCTAATGTTCTTCTCATGAAGATATTCAATAATGGCATTTTTGAGTTCAATTCCTCGATGATCAGCGCCGATAAAGAGAGTCATGAATATAGTATCCAGTATTTAGTATCTAGTGTCAATAACCAAAAAAGTCATGGCAATCAAAATACTTTATACTTTATACTGAATACTATGTTTTTCGACACCCATTGCCATTTTAATTTTGAAGCTTTTGATAAGACAGTTGACGATGTCATAGAAAGAGCAAAAAAAGTTGGAGTTGATCATATATTGATACCTGGAACTGATGTCCCAACTTCAAAAAAAGCTGTTCAAATTGCCGAAAAACATAAAGGTATTTATGCAGCAGTGGGAATTCACCCGCATCATGTGTTTGAGATTTATTCCAAAGTTAAAGCTCAGAGTCAAAATTTTTTAGCTCCGGTGGGAATCCATTCTGATCTTAATCAAATTGAGCAACTCTTATCTCATCCAAAAGTTGTTGCCATAGGTGAAGTTGGGATAGATCGTCATATTTACCAAAAAACGAAATATCCCGATTATAAGATCGGTGAAGAATTCGTCAGATTACAAAAAGAAGTTTTGAAAAAACAGATAGATTTGGTGGTTAAGTATGATAAAAGCCTGATCTTGCATAATCGGGAGGCAAAAGCAGATATGTTTGATGTTTTAAATAAAACTTGGAACAAAAAATTGGAGGGCAGGTCGGTTTTTCACTGCTGCGAACCAGACCATGAATTACTTGAATTTGCAAAAGATCACAAAATGTTTATCGGTGTTGATGGAGATATTACTTACTACAAAGAAAAACAGCAATTTATTAAGCTAGTTCCTCTAGAGATGTTGGTGTTGGAAACAGATTCGCCTTATCTGTCACCTTTTAAAAAATTTCCAAATGAGCCAAAAAATATTCCGTTAATCGCGGAATTTGTGGCGAAATTAAAGGGAATTTCGGTTGATGAGGTGGCGGAAATAACGACGGAGAATGCCCAAATTTTATTTAAGATTTGAAAATGTTTTTGTAGGGGCGGGTTTTATACCCGCCCTTTCTGATAAAATAAAAAGGGCAACCACAAGGGTTGCCCCTACGTTTTTAAATAATTGCTAAAAATTCCCGTTTAAATTTTTCCGGGTTGAAAAATTCCGACCTTTTCTTTGCATCGATACCAATTTTATTTCTTAGATCTTTATTTGAATAGATCATTTTTATTTTTTCGGCAATATCTTTAGGATTATTTTCATCAAAAAATACTGCTTTTCCATCAGAAATCTTTCTTAAAACCGAAATGTCCGAAAGTAGGGAGGGACAGCCGAACTGAGCCGATTCTACGTAAGAAAACCCAAATCCTTCATCGCGTGATGGCAGAATATTGAATGTTATTTGTTGATAAAGTTTAATCAGTTCATTATCAGCGATAAAACCGGGGAAAACAAAGCGTTTGTCATCTTTTGTTAGTTCAAAAAATTCTTTTAATTCAGATTGCCATCCATTATTAACCTCCGCGGTTTTCCCACTCCGCTCCCCAACCGCGGAGGTTTGAAAAACCTTTCCAACAAAAATAATAGGAACATCAGCTATCTTTATTGCTTTGGCTAGATTAACCAAATTCTTATTCCAGGTTGCATCACCAACATAAATACAGTATCTAGTATCTGGTATTTTGTATTTAGTATTCTCAGATTTAATACTAGATACTTTATACTTCATACTAAATACTTTAGGCAGACAAGGATATATCACTTTTATTTTATTTTCTTGAATACCAAGTATATTTATAATATCTAACTTTGAGGCTTCAGAATCAGTAATTATCAAATCATAGTTCTTTAGAAACAGTTTGTTTAATAGTATATATATAGAGCCTTTAATTCCGGCGGGGAAATGGGAAGGGTATTTGAGGGGAATGAGATCATGGATAATTGCGATCTGTTTATTAGCAATTCTTTTTAAGGTTAATGGTCGTTGTAAAAAATTATAAAACGGATTTATAAATACACAATCATTGTTCAATTGTTTCATTATTTCATTGTTAACAAACTCAAATTCATTTTCAAAATTTTCTTTTAGTATTTGCAAATAGCGGCCGATACCACGAACAGAACTTAATTTATCTGATGTAGTAGGATCGTAGACAAAAACTTTTTTACCCATGAATCTATTCTATCACTTCAAACTCTCCATCGAGATGTAAGTAGTAGAGATCTACCTTAAGATCAGGATATTTTTCTAAAATAGTTTTTTTTGCAATATTAAGGTCAGTTGCATGGCGGTCATGAGTGCTTTCGGCACCATAAGCCCCACATTCTTCGTGGTGGATCAAAACAACATTAGAAACATGATGAAGTCTAACAGAAATATCCAATTGGCCAATAATTGTATCAAGATTTTTGGTCGACCCCGCAAAACCAACGTAATCGTAGGTCTTGTTTTGAAATTTTTCCTCAAGCCATTTTTTTATGAATCCCTGAAACCGAAAGTCAATACAGGCAACCACAAAACCATCACAAGTATGATTAGACATAGAAATAAATATTATATTATTTATTGCAGTTTGTAAAGATATATTTTACAATAGCACCATATGATTTTAGGACCAAAAAAGTTATTACAGCTGGTAAAAAAGATCAAATTAGTTGAGAATTTAGACAAAAGAGAATTGACAACTCCCGAGGGCGCAGGTTTTGATATAAGACTTGGTGAGGTCCATAAGTTGGATGGGGGAAAAGCCTATCTTGGTTTGACCCATAGAGAAACCCCGAAAGTAATATCAAAGATCAAATATCAAAGTTCAAAACTGCAAAGTATTACAATCAAACCGGGAGATTTTTATTTGTTGTCTTCAATTGAAACGTTTAACATTCCTTTAAATTTAACTGTAAATTTTAAACCACGAACAACTTTGTTTCGTTCGGGCTTGTTTTTACGAACAGGGAATGTGGCGCCCGGTTATCATGGAAAGGTGACATTTGCCGTAAAAAATGAGGGGCCAATTCCTGTCACGATGGAATTGGGATGCCGATTTGCTCATGCCCAGTTCTATAAGGTTGAGGGCGGAGGAATGCAATATAAAGGTCAATGGCAGGGAGGAAGGGTAACAACCAAGAAGAGAGAAAAGCAAATATAAATTGTTCCATTGTTCAATGGTTTCATTGTTAAAATACAACAATCGAACAATGAAGCAATGAAACAATTTAATTGTATTTTAAAATCTTATAACATTCCAAATGTTAATCAAAACTTTCAAACAGTCCGAACAATTTCTCGCTTTTCATATTCCCAAAACTTCGGTGACGACTTTTCCAGGAGAATTAGGATTAGCCAGGGCAAAATATTTTCTTCATCTGCTTGGGGATCCACAGGAAAAAATCAAAGTCATCCATGTGGCCGGGACTTCGGGCAAAGGATCTACCTGCTACTTGATCAATCGCCTTTTGGTGTCACAAGGCTTTAAAATCGGGTTACATCAATCACCCCATCTAACCGATGTCCGTGAAAGATACCAAATAAACGGCCAGATCATTTCAGAAAATGAATTCATAAATTATCTAAATAGAATCTTACCGATAATAAAAATGGTTGGTATGACATTTCATGGGCAATTAACCTATTTTGAAATATTGATCGGCTTGGCCTTTTTAATTTTTTCGGAAAAAAAAGTTGACTATGCCATTATGGAGACCGGCTTGGGAGGGAGATATGACGGCACCAATGTAGTCATGCGAAAAGACAAACTTTCAGTTTTGACAAAGATAGGTTTGGACCATACTAATATTCTAGGCAAGACCATAGAAAAAATTGCCTTACAGAAAGCAATGATCATAAATAAAAATAGTCAGGCTATTTCTATTAGTCAGGATCCAGAAGCCGAAAAAATTATTAAAAAAGTGACGAAGAACAAAGAAGCAAAGATATATTTTGTTGGTTCTTCGTCATCCCCTCGAAGGAGGGGATCCAGAAACATGGATTCCCGCCTCCGCGGGAATGACAGTATTGAATCATTGACAAAAAACCTTAATCTGATCGGTGATTACCAAATGGAAAACGCCAGTTTGGCTCTTGCTGCGGTAAATTATCTAAGTCAAAGAGACAAATTTATTATAGATAAAAAAACTATCAATAAAGTTTTTGAAACGGCTGATTTTCCGGGAAGATTTGATATTAAAAAAATTAATGACAAGATCGTTATTTTTGACGGAGCCCATAATCCTCAAAAGATGGATGCGTTTATAGGTTCATTGATAAAAAAATATCCAAATAAGCGGTTCAATTTTTTGGTGGCTTTTAAAAAAGGAAAAGATTATCAGGATATGCTCCCGATGATAATTCCTTGGGCAAAAATGATCTTCCTGACAAGTTTTTATACAGAAGATCAGGACATGATCAACGTCTCAGAGGAGCCAGATAAGATAGAATCGGATATAATCAGATACAATCGGATAAAATTAGAAACTAAAACTATTCCAAATTTGAAAAAGGCTTGGAAATTTATTTTAACTAAAAGGGAACCGATTGTGGTTACCGGGTCACTGTATCTGGTGGGAGAAATTTTTAAGTTGATAAAAAATAATAAAGCATTAAAATTAACCTAATTGATCTAATTAATCTAATTTCTAAAAAATATCAAATAATCAATTTGAGAATTGGGATTTATTTAGGTTAATTAGAAATTAGAAATTTTTATGAAACATCCCGAATACCAATATCTCGATCTTCTAAAAGACATCATAAAAAATGGCGAAAAAAAACCGGTTTGGGGAAATCCCGGAGTTTTTATCAAGGGAGTTTTTGGACGACAAATCAGATTTGATCTGTCAAAAGGATTTCCGCTTCTCACAACCAAGAAAGTTTTTATGAGAGGAATAACTCATGAACTTATCTGGTTTTTAAGAGGAGATTCAAATATCAAATATTTGGTTGATAATGATGTTCATATTTGGGATGAGTGGGGATACAAGCGATTCGGAGAATCGCAATTAAAAATTAAGAATGAAAAATTAAGAGTTAAATTAACACAAGAACAATATCTTGAAAAAATTAGAACAGATAATGAATTTGCCAAAAAATATGGCGATTTGGGGCCAGTATATGGAGTTCAGTGGCGAAGGTGGCCCGCCTTCGTCCCGCAAGACGCGGGACTTCGGCGGGGTAAACCCTCCGATGAAAATAGATCTATTGACCAATTAGGCTGGGTGATCAACAAGCTAAAAGATCCAAAACAAAGATTCAGAAAACACTTGATCGTTTCTGCCTGGAATCCTGCATATATTTATGAAATGGCACCTTCAAGGGAAGATTCAGTCGCCCTACCTCCTTGTCACACAATGTTTCATTTCAATGTTTTAGGAAATAGACTAAATTTGCAACTTTATCAACGAAGTGCCGATATTTTTTTGGGAGTACCCTTTAACATCGCCTCATATTCACTACTTCTTATTATGGTTTCTCAAATAGTCGGAATTCCCCCGGGTGATTTTGTCCACACTTTTGGAGATGTTCATACATATTCTAATCATCAGGACCAAATAAAAGAACAATTAAAAAGAAAACCAAGGCCATTTCCTAAGGTAAAATTGAACCCAAATGTTAAAAGTATTGATGATTTTAAATTTGAAGACATTGAAATTATCGATTATGATCCTTATCCGCCGATCAAGGGAGAAGTGACGGTAGTGGGAGGGTTTTAAGTAAATGTTAAAGATTAAATATTAAATGTTAAATAAACTGTTAAAACTTAAACGGTTAAACAATAAGATTTTTTTAACATTTAACTGTTTAATATTTTTTTAACCTTTAACCTTTAAGATTTAACATTTGTATGATAAGCATAATCGCCGCTATTGGCAAAAACCGTGAATTGGGTAAAGATAATAAACTTCTTTGGCATATTCCTGAAGATTTCAAAAGGTTTAAAGATCTGACATCAGGCCACGTCGTTATTATGGGGAGGAAAACCTATAAATCATTGCCGGAAAAGTTCCGACCGTTGCCAAATAGGATTAATATCGTAATTACTAAGGACATTAATTACAAAATTAATGGAGCAGTTGTTTGTCATTCAATCAAAGAGGCCATAACCTCCGCGGTTGAGGAGCAGCGCGGGAAAACCGCGGAGGTTAGTGAAATATTTATCATTGGTGGAGCTAGTATTTATGAACAGGGAATAAAATATGCCGATAAGCTTTATCTTACTTTAGTTGACAAAGAATATCCCGGTGCCGATACTTTTTTCCCAGATTATCCGGAGTTTGGAAAGGCGGTTTTTGAGAAAAGTGGAGTTGAGGGAGAATTGAAATATAGGTTTGTGGAACTTGTAAAGCAGTATTTAGTATGAAGTATAAAGTATCTAGTATAAAAAATACTAAATACTGGATACTTTATACTAAATACTTTATACTATTTTTATGGATAATTTTACTCCGTTAAAAACAAAAAATAAAAAGAAAATCAATAAATTTTTGGTAATAGGAAATCTGTTTTTGGTTGTTCTAATAGCAGTAATTGGATTTTATTATTACAACAATACTTTATTAACCACACAACAAAAGGCGGCTTTTGATTGTGATGCAAGTATTCCGGGTGATTGTAAAGCGAAAGGAAAAGCATATGAAGGAAGTGAACAACAAGAAGCTGATCGGGAAGCGAAGAAAAAGAAGGAACAGGAAGAGAGAAGATTGGAAAGAGAAGAAATAGGTGGTGGCAGTTGTCCTGGAGGATATGTAACTTGTGAAGTTACGGATACCGGTGGGAAAGGCCATCGTTTTTGCTTGGATGAAACTAAAAATACCGGATGTAGTAATGAAGCGGTCGATAGAGGGATCACTATGAAAACGGGAATAGGAGTCGGATCGGGTCTTACTGAACAGGGAGGTTGGATCTGTGAATTTGGTAAAAATGGTTATAGCGGGGGACCGTGTCTACAAAATAATTCCGTTAAAACCATTGGGAATCAAAAACCTCCAGCCTGTTTTTGTGGAATTATCCAAATTGATGGAGGTCAGTGGGATGGTACTTACCAAAGTTCGTGTGGTTGTGGTAGTAAAGAACAGGAAGCACAAACAACTACAACGCTAGTAGGAACCATTATTCCAACTCCTACCGGTGAAGAAGGTATCCCCACCTCAACCCCGACATCAACGATAGTTCCAACGACAGTTCCTACTGTCCCAGAAGCAACCCCAACGGAAATTATATTTGTAATCACTCCGACCATAACTCCAACACCAACAATTGCTAAATTAGTTTGTGCAACAAAGGATTGTAATGAAACCACGAGACCTTGTGCGCCAGGCAATATTTGCATAAAGGCAAATGACGGTAGTAATTATTGTTCAAATGAAAGTCTTGTAGATTCTTGTAAATCAAGCCCAACTGAGAGTTCCTGCTGTAAAATAGTTCCAACATCAAATGCCACTCCAACAGAAATAATATTGGCTAAAACTTCGATCTCTCCAACTGCGGTTGCAAAACTATTAGAAACAGGTGTGGTAAAATCATTTATATATCTTATTCCGGCAGCGATTATGCTGATCGGATTAATATTATAATTTTAAATAAATTTATGGCTAAAACAACCAGCGATAAAGCTGATTTCGGCGGAGCGCTTAAGAATTTAGAAGGGACATTGGAAGAGTATCTAGTAAAGAAGGCACCTTTCCAACTTCCGGAAAATGTTAAAGAGATCATCGTTAAGTTTGCACCATATTTAGCGATTTTAGGTGTTGTAATGGGTATTCCAGGGGTTTTAGCACTTCTTGGAGCCGGAACGATCTTAGCTCCTCTTGGATTTGTTGGGGGAATGATGACAGGGAGACCTTTCCTAGGGATAGGATTTATCATCAACGTTTTATTTTTAGGAGCAATAGTCCTACTTGAGGCCTTAGCTATCCCAGGATTATTTTCCCGATCAAAAAAAGCTTGGACATTTTTATATTGGAGTGCCTTAGTTGGTGTCGTCCAAAATATTGTCAGCTTTAACGTTGGAGGACTCGTCATTGGAGGGTTGATCTCAATGTATTTCCTATTTCAGGTAAAAGAGTATTATAAATAAGAATTAAGTTCAAAGCGCGCCACTAAATTTTATTATCTCCGTGGGAACCCTCCCCTTTTCGGGGACCCCCAAGTCGAAAAAAATTAAGCGTCGCGCTTTTTCTGTGTCATCTCCGCGGAGGCGGGGATCCAGACTAAATGTTCTTCTCATGATATGATATTAGGATGGATTTAAGCAACTACGATTATTTTTTACCTGAAGCAAATTTGGCTCTAGAGCCAGCTGTTCCTCGCGATTCATCAAAACTTTTTATTTATAATACGGAAAAAGATCAGATTATTTTTGACAGCTTTTTTAATATTGATAAATATCTTCCAAATAATTCTTTCATGGTCTTAAATAATACCAAGGTTTTACCTGCCAGAGTCACGATGACCCGCCTACACCAAGGCTACGGCGGGCAAGAAAAAGGAATCGTGGGAAAAGTAGTTGTGCTCTTATTAGTCAATGAGATAACCAATAACACCCTTCCAATCATTGTTGATAGAAAAATAAATGTCGGGGAAAAAATATCATTTGATAATGATAATTATTTACATGTTATTGGACAAAAGGAGAATATTTTTGAAGTAAGATTTGATTTCAGTCGACAGCATTTATTTTCTTTATTAAATAAATATGGGGCAATGCCAATCCCTCCTTACCTAAAAAAAAGCACATTATCAAAAGACGATCTATTAAAAAAATACCAAACGATCTTTGCTAAGACCGATGGTTCAGCAGCCGCACCCACCGCTTCACTTCATTTTACGGATTCAGTATTCAAAAAATTAGATGAAAAAGAAATCAGGCGTTTATTTGTTACTCTTCACGTCGGCTTGGGGACGTTTGCTCCGATAACAAATGAGAATATTAAACGGAAAAAACTACATGAAGAATATTATGAAGTTGATGTAAATACATGGAAACAGATAATGATAAATAGGGAGGGCCCGCCTTCGCTAAAGCTTCGGCGGGTAAAAAAGAAGTTGGTGGCGGTGGGGACGACGGTCGTCCGCACTCTTGAATCAATCGCTCGACAACGTGTTTTTTCGTCCGCCACACCCCCACGGGAGCCCCTGGCGATTCCTCAAAAACAGTTGTCTTCGCTTTTCAATTCTCAATTCTCAATTCATAATTCTAAATTAATTAATAAAACCGATCTTTTTATTTTTCCTCCCTACGACTTTAAAATGGTTGATATTATGATCACTAATTTTCATCTCCCAAAATCCTCCCTTATGATGCTTGTTGAAGCCTTTTTAGAGGATAAGTATAAAAAAGCCCCACCTTCGTTAAAACTACGGCGGGCAGGCAAAAAAAGCCTTGTTGAGTTGTATAATATTGCTATAAAAAATAATTTCCGATTTTATTCTTTTGGCGATGCAATGTTAATCTTATGAATAATTTTTTTAAAGTTCTACACAAATCTTCCCACCTTCACCAAGGTTACGGCGGGCAGGCAAAATCTAAGGCACGACTGGGAGAAATAGATAGTGATCATGGAAACATGAAAACGCCTGGATTTATTTCAGCAGCAACCAAGGGAACGATCAAAACCCTTACTCCGCAACAGATAAAAGATATCGGGATCCAAGGCGCTTGTGTGAATACCTATCATTTGGTTACCCATCCGGGGACTGATGTGATTGAAAGGGCTGGAGGGATCCAAAAATATTCAGGGTTAAATATTTTTACGATGAGTGACTCGGGGGGATTTCAAGTATTTTCTCTTGCGAGAGAGCAAAGAAAAGCCAACGTGCGGGGTGAAGAACAACCATTGGTGGTTAAAATATCTGAAGATGGGGTAAAATTCCGCTCAAGCTTTGATGGGGAATTGATCGAATTTACCCCAGAAAGATCAATGGAGTTCCAGAGACAAATTGGGGCGGACATTAATATGGCATTTGACGAGTGTACTTATTATCCGTCGACACATAAGTATGCAGAAAAAGCGATGGAGAGAACCCATAGATGGTTGAAAAGATGCATTAAATATGTAGGGGCGCAATTTATTGCGCCCAAAAATAAAGGTTTGATAAATCAAACCCCTACAAGGAAACAATATCTTTACGGCGTAATCCAAGGTGGTACTTTCGAAGATCTTCGAAAAAAATCAGCGGAATTTGTTGTTTCCCAGAATACTCCGGGCGTTGCGATCGGGGGAGTATCTGTTGGAGAGACAAAGAAGGAGATGAGAGAGCAAGTGAAATGGGTTTCAGATTATTTACCAAAAGATCGTCCGGTTCATTTGCTCGGAGTTGGGCAGATTGATGATATCATCGATCTTGTCAAATACGGGGTTGATACTTTTGATTGTGTTGAGCCGACGAGGCTTGCAAGGATGGGAACTTTATACAAAATATCAAATATTAAATCACAAATAACAAATAAATACCAAATCATAAATAATAAAATTCAAAACGAAGAAATAAATATCACAAAAACTATTTATAGAAATAATTTTGAGAAAGTTGACGAGGATTGTAATTGTTATGTTTGTCAAAACTTTACCAAATCATATTTACATCATCTATTTAAACAGCGAGAAATCCTCGGTTACACCTTGGCAACGTTTCATAATCTCTGGGTAATGGAGAAGTTATTTGAAGAGATACGGGAAATGATTGTAAAGGATTTAATATGATTCTACCCCGTTCTTACAGTATTTTTTAATTTCTATTGATATAATATTATTTTTATGATGGAAATAATGTTCCCAAAAGATATTGTTCTTGACGTCTCATTACTAAAGAAAGAGAATTCTTCCTCAAAAGCCCGATCTTTAAGAAAAAAATGGCTTGATATAGAAAAAACAAAGGATTTATTTGTCTTTCACAGCTGTGATGACGCCAGAGAAGGAGATGGGGTAAGTATATTTAATAATCCGGGGATTATTTCTATCAGGTCAATTTCTGCCGCCAATGTATTTGGAGGTGACGAAGATTTTTTTAAATGGATATATCAAGCTCCTGCTGTCCGCGCAATAGGAGTCGCTGGTCATTATGACGGATCCTCCTATATAGAAGGCGAAGAACCCTTAGGTTGCGGAGGACATGGAGAAAAGAGAAAAATAGGTAGAGAAACAGTGGTAAACACTTCAAGGAAAACAGCGTCAGCTGAAGATTATGTGAGAAAATTAATTGTTCACGAAGACCCCTTAAAACAAGCAATTGTTTCGGCAATAAGAACAGCTAGTATAGTTGATAAACCGGTAGTTGCAGGATTAATCGACCATAGTAATTTAAGTTTTAAACCGGTAATGATCATTGAAGAAAATGGAAGAAAAATTAGAACGGCCGTTTCTCTTGAGAATTTATTATCATCAGACAACAAACTTTTATATCAAAACGGAATTCCTGAACTGCCTTTTGATCTTTCTAATCCGGACTGGCTTTATAGTTTAAGACAGAACAATCAAGAAGTGGTTAAAAGATTACCAACGAATTTTGCTTTAAAGCAAAAAACACAAGATCCTCATACAGTGGCTATTTCAACTGATATAAGACCAATGTCGATAAGACTTCCATATACTTTTGGAGAAAATAACACAGGTTTTGGTATAACCTTACCATATTCAAAAGATGAAAACGGAAAAGTTAATATCACTGATAAAGCGATACATCAATCTTTGGCTCAGGCAAACTACCCTTTAGACCATGCGACTAAAGCTCAAACAGGACAACCCTTTTATAATACAAGAAATGTTTTAATCGAGACGCCGGATCTTAATCTAAGCCGAAGCTTGGCAGAAAAATTACTGCAGAAAAATTGGGGACAACAATGGTTGGAGAGAAAAAAAGGCCAAATTCTAGTTGCACAAGTAAACAGTGCCCAGACAAACTTTTTGGAGAAATTTAAAACAACTTAAAATATTTTATAAGCCTCGTTAAACGTCTCAAAATCAACCTCGTTTTTTCCTTCGAGTTGAACTTTCTTAATAATTAATTTTCCATTAATCAATTCTAAATCAATAATTTTTAAACGTTTAGCCTCATCCAACTGACGCAGTTGTACTGGCTTGACCATTGTCCAAAGACCGGGCCAAGGATAGAGACCCCTAAATAAATTAAAAGTTAAAAATGAAGAGTTAAGAGTTGGTTTTTGGAAAATTTTCTTTAATTTTTTAAATTCAATAAATCCATCTTGTTTGGATAATTTTTTTGTATAAGATGCGTCATTATGATTTTGAGGAATCGTTGTCATTCTGGCTTGTCCAGAATCTAACAATGATTCTGGAGTTTTCCGCGCTTCGCTCTGAGTCCCCAGAATGACGTTTTTAATTATTTTTTTAAACATCTCAAACCCCAAATCCGTTAATTTCTTTTCCAAATCCGGTCTTTTATCGTTTTTTTCTATCGTTAAACTTTCTTGAGCAATAATGGGGCCATGGTCTATCTCTTCATCCATTTTAATAATCGTTACTCCAGTAGTTTTGTCACCGTTGATTATTGGAGCGGCGATCGGGGAAGGACCGCGATATTTTGGTAAAAGAGAAGGGTGAATATTCCAAAAACCATATTTAGGCAGAGAGAGAAACTCTTTTGGTATAAGGTCGCCGTAGGCGTAGACAAGAATGAGATCTAAATTTCTAATTTCTAATTGATCTAATTGCCCTAAAGAACCTCCAATTTCTAATAGCTTCAGATTGTGTTTTAAAGCAATTGTTTTTACCGGAGTTGGGGTTAAAATTTGTTTACGACCAACAAGTTTGTCTTTTTGGGTAACAATCAGCTTCACTTCGATTAATTGATTAATTGTAGTGTCCGTAAGTAATTTTTCCAAAAAATATGCGGCAAAGTCAGGAGAACCGAAATAGGCAAGTTTAATTTTTTCCATATAATATTGTAGCACTATTTATGTTGTGGTCATCCCCTTGAAGAAGGGGATCCAGTCGATAATTACATCTTTGTTTGGTGAATTCTAGTGCTGGAGCCTGCCCTCGACTCCGATCGGGGGCGGGAATGACATTTAAATAAAACTTACTTCTTTAAGTTAAGTAAGATAGCAGGTAAAGTAGCGTCTTCTTTTATCTCTAAATTGGCAGGATAGGTGAACTTTAAGCCCCATTTTTTACTTTTGTAATCAATATATTTTGGAGGGATTGGGGTAACCGGTGCAGTTGGAGTAGGAAGTTTTAGAAGATAATCAATTGTTTTGTTGTTTTTCTCCACCTTTTGTCCATAACGGACACCCAGGATAAAAGCCAAAATAACGACCAATGAAAAAAGGAACAAATAAGGTTTTATCTTCATAAAAATAGTATATCAAATTGATTTGACTTTTCTTGAAAAACAATCTATAAATAGTTAGTTATGAAAAAAATTCTAAACACCTTTTTTGTTTCCCTACTTTTATTATTGATAGCCTTTTCTGTTTTTAAGCAAAATGTATCTGCCCAAACCGATGCTGTAGAGGATGTTGTTGTAGAATGTGTTACTTTTAGCCCAACAAGCGGTTACGGAAAATGGCCGGATAATGTTGAAGGCGGCACTTTTACCGGAACATGTTCTGCTAAAACAAAATGCGATATTATCACCTGTTTACCCGGTACGGGCTGTGTTCCAAATAATGGATTTGTTAAATTAAATTCCGGAAATAATTTTTTCTCTCCAGGAGACATAAATGAAGCAGGAACACTAAACAACATACAAGACCATACCGGATATTATATCTATGCTGCCCACACTCCAGAGCCTTTAGGTAAAGGGGTTGATGGTGAAAATACCACTCAACAACAAGCTCAAGCAACCTTGGTTTTTCCTGCCGGTGCGGAAAATTGCACACAAATTTATTGGGATCCGTATGGGCGTGTATTTGATGCTGTTTCTCTTGAGCCCTTTAGTGCAGGCCAAGCAACAGTGACTTTATTGGATGAAAAAGGTAATCCATCTGCAAATACATTTGTAAATAATGTCTTGATTGACGAAATGGGGAAGTACAATATCCGAATCAACAAAGACGGAAACTATAAATTAAATGTCACCCCTAAGACCAATCATTCGTTTACGGCTGGTATACCGAATCCAAAATATAAAGATCTATATGAATTTATTTATAAACTTGGCGATCCGGCCTTTGTTGAAATAGCAAAAAGTCCAAAACGAGTCGATGTGGCCTTAACACCAAAAGGAACTCCTTATTCTAGGAGTCCAGATTATATAAGCCGTGAATATATTGATGTTTGGTATGACGGTGCAGCTTATACAAAAATAGCCTTAAGAACTGTTCATCCTAAAACCATCGTTAAAGTTATGGTCAATGGTGTTGAAATAACTGAAGACGGAAATGGAAAGGCTCTACCAAAGACCTCAGATAAAGAAGGCTATTGGTTGGCCCTTATTAAAAAAGACATTCTTTCACAGAACGGGTTCAGTATTGAATTGATCAAGAATCCACAGTACTATCCATTAACTCAAGGTAGTACTGGTTTTATCGGACAGATAATGGATAAATTACTTTCATTGTTTGTTCAGAATGTTTCTGCACAGCAATCAATAAAGATAAATGACCCGGTAAGTCCTACCCCTAAGGCGTCAGGAAGCACTACCGTGATTCAGTTTGAGCCAATATTGGAGTATATAGAGGGATATTCTTATGATGATGCCAGTAAGATTGTTCCAAAGGCAAGAGTCAATATCAAGCTAAAAGCGAATAATAAGATATATTCCACAACAACCACAGATGATTCAGGATTTTTTACTTTGTATCCAAAAGATCTACCTCCATATGAATATTATTTAGAGATCGTAAATCCCGAAACAGGTAAGGCTTCGATCCAGACAACAAGCAAATTTGTTGAAAAAAATCAGGCTTATCTTGATTCAGAAAAGATAGATTTGATGAAAGTAACAAAATTAGATCAAAAAATTATTGATCCTGTAACAGGAAAACTAAATGAAATAGATAAAAATTATGTTTCTCCGCAGAAAAACGATCAAGCCTCAAAGGCGGCCTCAACAAAAAGCACCGCATTTGATCCAGCTATTTTGATGATAGTATTGGTCATAGCCTTATTAGTCGTCGTTACCATGGGATTGGTCTATTACATAAAAAGATCCAAAAGTTTCTGATTGAGCTTATTTTCCCTTGACAAAAGAAATAAGCATTGTATACTTGAATCAGATCCTCCAAACAGGGATTTGAAATAAATCTTTTTCTTTACGCAATTCAAATCAAGGGAATTGGGGGCCGCAAGGTTCCTGAGAAAAATGATTTTCTTGGTGAATATTTTCATCAGGAGGCATTTAACCCTTTTCTTTCTCTAGGGAAAAAGATAAAAACAACCCTTTAACGGAGGATCTCTGGTTCCTCAAAGTAGATTTAAATATATTTATTCTTGGATTATTTACCTCCGTAGCTTAGCGAAGGAGGGCTTGCAGAACAAACGTTTTAACCTATGTCAGCATCAAAAAAAATAGTTAGCGACCCGCCTCTAGACATATCAAAATTGATCGAGGGGGTTGAGTCAAAACCAATTGTCCCAGCAGAAGAGAAACCTTTAATGGCGGTTAAACCTAATTTGCCTCAACAGACAGGTCAAAAATATGATGTTCCTGTGGAGGAAAGACTTAAAGAAGATCTAAAGATTAGCTATCAGGCCAAGGGAATTTTAGATATTACTTTTGGTGGTTACGGATTTTTAAGACAAAATTATGTTCTAAGTCCGGACCAGGATATATATGTTTCTACTTCTCAAATTCGCAGATTTTGGCTTCGACGCGGAGATGAAGTTGAGGGATTAGCTCGCCCACCGAAGGCTGGAGAAAGATTTCATTCTTTACTTCTTATCAAAAAGATCAATGGTATTGAGATGACGGAAGAACAAAGTGCTAAACGAAAAGACTTTGAAAAGTTAACCGCTCTTCATCCAAATAAGCAGATGAAGATGGAAACAACGAAAGACGTTTTGTCTACAAGGATAATTGATCTGATCGCACCAGTCGGCTTTGGTCAGAGAGCTTTGATCGTTTCACAACCAAAGGCAGGAAAGACAACCTTTTTAAAAGAGATCGCTGAGGCGATCGGAACCAACTATCCAAAAGCCTATCTAATGGCAATTCTTATTGGAGAACGACCTGAGGAAGTTAATGAGATCAAAAGATTTATAAAGGGAGAAGTAGCCGCCTCAAATTTTGATGAGTCACCCCGTCAGCAAATTAAAGTTGCAAATTTAGCCTTAGATAGAGC
>JANLIS010000116.1 GCA_024653985.1 Candidatus Roizmanbacteria bacterium | reverse complement strand
GTTTCTTTTTGCTGTTCCGGAAGTAATCGGTCAAGGACAAATAAAAAGGTATACAGTTGTTCAACTTTGTCATCAACTTTTTTGAGTTCGGAAAAACCTGAGATCAATTGGCTCTCCTGAAGAAAGTAATGATCGTTCTTATGACTGATCAATATGTTAATCAGATTACCTGTTTGGAGGTGTGGAGATCTCCGGCTGGTTATTTTTTTGACCCCTTTGGCGAAAACGGTAAGACGTCCCAAGTCCTCTGTAAACAGACTGATCAAAACGTCTCTGTTCAGAAGATCCTTCTTTTTCAAAACGACCGCTTCAGTCTTTACACTTCTGGAATTAAAGCTCATTTATTTTATCACTTTATCAGTTCTCAACAATCCGTCAAATAAAGTTTTATTATTATGGCTTACCTTCAATTTTTGCTCCTCTACTCCACCCTGCTTTTGAACCAGTAAGGAATAGTTATTTGTATCAATATTTGAAGGCAGGGTGTACTTAATTGATACTGTCGCCTGACCTTGGGTTGGAACTCCCAAGAAGCCTTCAAAGACCGTTTTTCCCAGCTCATCATAGGTCTGGACCTTTTTGGATGAACCGTCAAATTTGACTAGCTTTGAGCCTTCAGGAACGTAAAATCTTATCCAGTTTCTGAGAATGGCATTCAAGCAAAGGCCTCCCCTTTCCAAATTACAGTCTGAGGCAGGATAAGGATTTCTAAAGACAATGACGACCTCACGGTCTTTACCGTTTGTCTTTGATTCGATGCTTTCACTGACGAACATGTTCGACTTGGCACCGGCAAAGTTTACATTATTTATATGTAAATAATCTCCCTTATACTCTCTTATTCTTCCGGCAAAATTCAATTGCTCCAAAGACTTTTGAGTCGACGGGTCTTTAAAATTAACCAAGATATGTTTCTCGTCAAGATTCTTAAACATTGTCTGCATCAAGGTTCCCCAATATTTTGAAGGAGAAAAACCAATGGCATTATAGAACAGTCTGTACATCAGGTCGCCCAAGATCCCCTTTCTATTTTCTTTTACATAACCTACCGGTCTATCAACCAGGTCAAAAAGGGTATAGATAGCTTCCGGACAATCACATCTTTTATCCAACTTGGCACTGAACCTGATACCACTGACTTCAACATCTCCAAATATCGTCAACATATCAACTAATATTTTTGAATCCAATGCAATGATCCCATCGTATGGAACCTTTTGTCCACTTTTTTGGTAAAGACTTTCAAACAGTTTGATCGACTGAACAAAATCAGGAGAGAGATTGCTGTCACGGAGATAAAACTGACTGACCCCTTTATGATATGTCAATATTTCAGCAGGAGCCTTAGGATGATCTCCGATCGACGCATCTAAAGAATAGATATCGTCTGACCTATAGATTGTCATCTTTCCGTTATTGATCTTAAATATCGCGTAGAAAGTCAGGAATCCACCAGTTGCCCGTCTTTCTTTATCGTTTTGATACAAGATAAGATAGGTTTTTTCCCCTTTACTTCCAAGGATCTCCGGCAATTTTTTGATCAATGGTTTTGCATTGACAAAAAGTTCCGTCATGCCTTCAAATTGGTCTTTCAGGTTGACGATCTTTTCCCGGAGCACCAATTTGCCAAATTTCTTTGGATATAAATTAGGATTTATCTTTGCAACACTTTTTCCTGCCTGATCAAGATCTTCCGCAATCGGATCAACCTTTTGAGCCATCTTATCCAAGGTTAGAACCGCAGTTTGCAGTCTGTCTTCTGCCGATTTTTCCGCAAAAGATTTTTCACCTTTTTTAAAACCGATCAGATCAGCATATGGCTCGATCGTTGTCACTGTCTCTTTGGCAGCTTTTACCAAATAACGGCCAGCCGTCAAACCATTTTTCAGATCTGATACATATGGAATAAATGAGGCCCAATAAATTGGTCTTGCCGCTTTTTCAAGATTTTCATATTTATTAGAAAAATCATCCAGTTTGGTTTTTAAAAGTTCAATATCGTTCTTAGCAAAGATCGCCTTCATTTCTTTGGCCGAGGCCATGACGATATTCGCCTTCGTTTTGATGTTCACAATCGGTCTGAAGACAAAAAAATAACCCAAAACCAAAAATACAACCAAGAAGATCCAGATACTTTTTTTATTTCTTTTCATGTTTTAATTATAATTAAAATTTTTAACAATTAACAATTAATAATTAATAATTTTTCTTATACCGCTCCCTTTCCACTTATCATTATAACTGGTGTCAAAAACATGATCTTTAGATCATTCCAAAGAGACATATGTCTTACATAATCGGCATCGATCATGATTCTTTTATCAAAATTTATCTCCGATCGGCCGGTTACCTGCCAAAGACCGGTCACACCAGGCTTAACGGACAAAACCTGATTGACTAATTTTTTTGTATGAGGATATTTGCTTAGTTGATTTTCCAATTCATCGGGATAGTAGGCTCTTGGACCGACGATACTCATTTCTCCCTTTAATACGTTCAGGAGCTGGGGAATTTCATCAATGGAATGACGTCTGATAAACTTGCCAACGCTGGTCACCCGAGGATCTTTCTTTAATTTATAACTGCTTCTTTTATATTCATCAAATAACTTATTAAAGCGTGGATCGGTCCGGAGAAGAAAATGGGCATTGTTTACCATTGACCGGAACTTATACATTTTAAATTTTTTTCCGCTCTCCCCTATTCTTTCAGGGACATCAGCAAGGATCGGCCCCTTTGAATTGAGCTTTATCAACAAAGAGATCAATAAAGCCAACGGAAAAAATAACGTCAATATAAAAATGGCTCCAATAATATCTACAATTCTCTTAAGACCCCTTTGGTAATCTCCATTTATAAAATAATTTGTCATAATAATTAAATAAGATTTTCGTGTTCTGTTCCGGGAAAACTTTCAATGATCTTTTTAACTTTCCCCATAGAATTTTTTTTGGTTATTAATATTGCGTCCTGGGTATTGATGACTATCAGTTCCTCAAGATCAACACCGACGATCTTTTTGTTTTCTTCATAATTGTAGATCAGTGAATCCCTGACATTATCCAAATAAACCTTTCCGCTTGTGACATTTTCTTCCGTCTTCAGTTGTAGAGCCTCTTTTAAAGCTTCCCAACTTCCCACGTCGCTCCAACCTATATCTTCAACAATGACGCGGGCGTCATTTTTATCCAAATTCTCCAAAATAGCATTATCAAAATTGATACTTTCAACCTTTCCGTAGGCTTCCTTCAGGGAAGATTGATAGTTATTTTTTCCATAATTTTTTAATATTGATTCAGTATTATTGAAAATATTGGGAGCCAGTCTTTGGAAATATTTATAGATAAAGCCTGAACTTGATACAAAGTACCCCAAATTCCATCCGTATTTATTTGATTGAAAGAACTTTTGGGCCGTTTCTTCATTTGGCTTATATTTCAACCCCTCAAATTTGTACAGGCTTATATTTTCCTCTTTTTTTATCAGCTCACCTATATGGATATATCCTAAATTGGTACTTGGAAACCGGGGTTTATTGGCAATAAAAACAATTTTGTTCGGATCCTTCTTAATTTCTTCTCCTGCTATCTTTAATATCTTTTTAAATAGGTCAACCTGTTTGACCAAATGATCGCTCCACAAAATGGCAACAGGTTCATTATGATCCAGTTTGGAGATGATCCCCATTGCCAATGCTATCGCCGGGGCAACATCTTTCTTCTCCGGTTCAAATAGAAAATTTGCTTCCGGAATTTTTGGGAGCTGTTTCTTGACAATATCGGCATAAAGAAGATTGGTGGAGATATATATATCGGAATATTTGAAATCAGGGATCAGCCTTTCAACCGCCAACTGAAGAGTTGATTTATTCCCGATGATCTTTTCAAATTGTTTCGGTGATTTTTTTCTTGATAATGGCCAAAGCCTCATGCCTGAGCCACCGGCAAATATGATCGCTTTCATATAAATAATGTCAAATGACAAATAACAAATATCAATTGAATTTTAAATATCAAATAACAAATGTTTTAAACATTTATATATTTGTAATTTGTTATTCAATTGTTATTTGTGTTTTGTTATTTGTTATTTCAAAATATTTAAAAACCCTTTCTCAAACGTTTTTATATCGAACCTCTCAATATTACTCATCCCAAACTTAGTCGTTCTGTTCTTTAAATTGTACTTAATCTTATCAAATCTTTCAACCGCCCTCTTCAGGCTTTGCCCTGTTTGATCGAGGAAAAAAACACCGGTTTTTCCTTCAATGATAGTTTCCTTCGCCCCTCCTTTTTTATATGCGATCACGGGGCACCCAAAAAACTGTGCTTCAAGAGCTACGTAGCCAAAATCCTCTTCCTGTGGCATGATCAGGGCTTGGGTATTCGAATACAGACCTGCAAGCTCGACATCGGATAATTCTGATAAAAAAGTGATATTATCACCGGCTAATTGTTTTAATTCATCAGATTGGCTCCCCTTTCCGATAATAACAAGTTTTTTGTTTAATTTATTAAAAACATTTATCGCCAGATCTATTTTTTTATAAGGTTCCAACCGTGAAACAATAAGAAAGTATTTAGTATCTGGTATTTTGTATTTAGTTTTTAATTCCATTCTTAATTTTTCACTTTTAATTTTTAATTTAATCTCATTCCAATATTTCATATCAAATCCCGGGTAAACGACCTCTGAGTCACGTCCATAATATTTTTTACAACGTGTCCGAACCGCTTCAGAGATTGAAATGATCTTATCCGGCCTTTGGGCAGCAATTTTGTCCCAATTTTTAAAGTAATCTAAGTACCCGCCTATCAAATAGTTTATAAATTTATTTTTTAAATAATCCTTTTTATGAGACCAAAGATATCTTGTTGGTGTCAATAAATAACAGATGTGTTTTGTTCCCGGTTGAGTAACGACAGATTTTGCAAACGAAGACGTAATGGA
>JANLIS010000099.1 GCA_024653985.1 Candidatus Roizmanbacteria bacterium | reverse complement strand
GATATCCAAAATATTGCATTAGACGAGCTATACAGGGTAGTTTTACTAAAACCCTATCACCTACCAAGGCAGGAATTTATTGTGTTCAAAAGAGAGGGTAATATAATAAAATTTAAACCGCTATTACCGTTTGATCTTAATAATGATGGTACATTTAACTTCAAAGACATTACTTCATTGTTAGGTATATATTGACTTTTTTATACTTCTGTAACAATCTAAAACTTTACTTTTGTAGGTTATAAGCGGTAGACAGTGTTGGAAATATTATTTAGGATGAGATTATCAAAAATAATAGATCCAAAAAGTTATTTCGTTCAAAATTTGCCGAAAAGATGATGGATTTGGGGAACATTATTGCAACAGCGTTAATTTTTAGCCAATTTCTATCAGAGAAACAGTTTTCTTTAAGGTTATTTACTTTAGGATTAATAATGACTATAATTTCCTATGTTATTAGTTATGTTGTAAGCGAATAGTATGGACAATTTATCATGGTATTTACTAGCTCTTATTGTTTCAGTTATCGTTGGCGGTTTCTTGGTCAAAAAATATTCGTAATTTTTAGCCTCATCCAACTGACGCGGTTGTATTGGCTTGGCTTGAAAAGATCTACTTAGATTGTTCGGACGTTGAAAATATATGTAATTTATATTACAATAAACGGCTTATGAGTATAGAAGGTCGTGTTGGAAATGGTGAAAAAGCACCTGGCTTTAGACATCTTCCAAAAAGTGCTGTTGTTAAGGAAACTTTACCGATTCTTCGTGACGGCAGGTGGTTATATTATCGTGCTCCGGCATTACACTGGAAATATTCACGTCAATTACAAGATAAAATAGATAAAAAAATTGAGATAAACGATCCAACCAATTATCAAATAGTAATAGTTTCTAATCCTCAAAATGATCACGACTACGCGGCTGAATTATATGTTAATTTGACTGAAAGTGAAATTGGAAAAGACAAAATAACAGAATATACAGCTATCCCTTATCCAGGCGATATTGAAGATAGAGTTAAAATATTAAATGACAAAGTGCCCGAAACAGTATTCATTGTAGCCTCTCCCATCACCCCTGAAGACTATGTAATGGTTAATAGACTTGCTTCAAAATATAGAAAATATCCAGAAGTAAAAAAAATCATTTTAATCGCTCCCTTTATGGGGGGGCAACGGGAAGATAAAAATGCAAAGCTTAAAAAAGAAACTGGTGAAATAATTTTTACAGAACAGGCAATGACGGCAGCAAGTAATATCGAAATATTATCTCAAAATTTTGATGAAATTAAAAATTTTGAAACACATTCGTCAGGTGCACCAGCATGGGCAGCAGAATATAAAATCTCTTTTGCTGCAATCTCACTTTGGAAACTGATGGTAAATAAATTTAAGGAAGGCCTAGCAGAATTAGGTGAAGTATTTAATCCAAAAGAATATACGTTCATTCGCCCTGATAAGGGTAGAAATATGGGTGCAAAGAAAATACAAGAATATTTAGAAATAGAAAACAGAGTTAATTTTGAAAAAGACCGTGATCCGATATCAGGTGATTTGTTCTTTAAAGATTTAATTCCTTCTCAAATAAAAAATATTAAGAATAAAAATCTATTATTATACGATGACGAAGCAGCTTCATTTAAAACAATGAAGGGAGTTGTTAAAAAATTAGTCGAAGCCAATGCGGGTGTAAAAAGTATCACTATTATGTTAGGACATGCAAGGTTAACAAAAGATTCTACATGGGAAAAAAATATAACCGAAATAATTAAAATGGCAGAAAGTAAAAATATCAGAATTAAATTTTATATTTCCGACTCACGAGAGCCTTTGAACAACAACATCTTTAGCTATGCGAAAGAGCGCGGAAAAATGTTTGAATTTGTTGGAGTTACACCATTAATTATTCAAGTAATTAAAGAGGGAATCAGACAGCAAAATTTATGGCGTAAGGGAAGTTTATTAACAGATCAAATAATCCAAGCAAGAACACTTGAGGATGAGCTAGAGGAAGATTAATAGCTTGCTCCACAAAGCAAAAAAATAATCACTATTATTACTGTTGCTTATGAAGAGCGTGGATGGCGGCGACGATGGCAACAATATCTCCAGAGCTGGTCGTAATTTCCGGGGTATTATAAACCCACTTACTTACTATTGCAGCTACGGAATAACCATCGTCAACTTGATAGTAACCTTTTTCAATTAAACTGTCTTGCCCAAGTTGTTCAGCAAAATTTAGCAAGTCTATATAACCTTCAAATTTTAATAATCCAGATAGTACATTATGTTCTGTATTTTGGTTGGAAAATACGCCGCGAATCCATTCGGTGACAATTTTTTTAGCGTACATCAAAGATCCAACTTCGTTTTTCATATCATCTTTTGTAGCATTTTTTCGAACAGAAATATCAATATTATGACCGTGAACATGGACTCTATCGACGTTTAAATACTTAGCTAACACAACAGCATTATTATAAACGCTCATAGGATCACTTCCATCTTTGACTTCAAGATTAATGTCATCATGGTCTTTTATTGCTTTCACAAGCTTAATTAATTCGATATTATTTAAACTAAAGCTGGCAATATTATCTTTCAGAACATCCCTCAAATAGCTGATATCAGTAGTTTCACCGGAAAATTCATATAGTATCTCTACCCCCTGTTGCTTTAATATTTGAAATTGATCGAATAATTTTTTTGAAAATTTTTTATATTCGGCATAATTCTTACATCTCTGTAAATAAGTTGGAGCGGTCGTAAAAAATTTCTTTATGCCTAATGCTTTAAATTGTTGCAAAACTGCGTCGGGAAATGGCAAGATGGGATCGGTATTAACAGTTTTTCCATCTTTATCATAATAATCACCTAAAAAAATAAATCGGTCAGATTTTGAAGACATAATTGTCCTGCCTTCAAATTGCACTGATACATTTGTTTTACGTTCAATCACCTGATTAACTTTGGTAGGATCATCTTCATTTGAAGCATCTTCCTTGTTTGTTATTTTGATTTGATCTTCCGAAGTAGTAGAAAAGAAATAAGGTCCATTCTTAAATGCTTGAACCTGCCTGGATGAGGCAAATTGAGAATGCATAATGATTTTTGGCTCTCCGAGTTGATTAAGAAGATCTGCTATTTGGGCAGCGGCACCTCCAACTTTTGTCATATCAACTTCAAAAACCGTTTCGATCCATTTTTCCAATTCCTTGGCTGATCCCGGCTTATTATCCAGGTCGGCTATTTTGATTCTGCCTCCGGGGTGGTTAAATATTCTTAAGACAAAACCGACCACTTCGGCTTTGGTTTTTACCTTTGAAGGCAGTGTTTTAGCATTTTCATCAGGAGTATCAATTATATTAGAAATTTCCTCAATAACATCATTTCGATTTTTACCTAAAGCAGTACCTTCCGTAATTGCATCATTTAATGCATTGTCTATTTTTCTTTGAGCATTTTCATCTCTTAAGTACGAAACGGCATCGATATTTGAAGTTGAGCCGAAAAGCATCCTTTCACCGGTAGGTTTACGACGAATATTATCTTTAAATAATTGATTCATATTTTTAATAACCGTTCTTACTCTTAAAGGATCTATTCTTGGACTTAAAATTTCCCCTCTTCGAATGGGATCAGTCATAACTATAAAATCAAATAATTCTTGAATATTTTCATCAGGGAAATTATTTTTTAAAGGTAAAGGAAGTTTTTCATAACCATTGTTTCTTTTATCGAAGTGAATATCCGTAATGTGCCTTTTTGGGAGCTCAAGCATATAATTAAAGCACTAGTTTAACAAAAACTCTTAATTATTTCCAATGTTTCTCGCAAAATTTTTCCATCCGGTCAAGACCCCGTTTAATATGTTCCATACCTGTGGCAAAACTTAAGCGGATAAAACGGTCATCGCCGAAAGCAAGTCCCGGGACGACGGCAACGTAGGCGTCTTCCAATAGTTTTTTACAGAAGTCGATAGAACCTTTAACTTCATCACTATAAAATTTTGAAACATTGGCAAAAACATAAAAAGCTCCATCCGGACGTGAGGCGATCATCCCATCGATCCTATTCAAACGGTCAACCATAAAATCACGTCGTTTTTTATATTCATAGACCATTTTTGCAACATGATCTTCCGGTCCGGTAATAGCTGCTAAGGCTGCTTTCTGGGAAATTGAAGTTGGATTTGAAGTAGTATGATCCTGGAGTCTAGTGGCCGCCTTGACGATCTCTTCCTCGGCTGCAGCATAACCTATCCTCCAACCGGTCATTGCATATGACTTGGAAACACCATTGATGACGATCGTTAGTTTTTTTATCTTTTCATTAACGGATGCAATACTGACATGTTTTTTTCCATAGATCAATTTTTCATAGATCTCATCACTCAAAATATATATATTGTTTTTTAAACAGATTGAGGCGATTTGCTTCAATTCTTTTTCATCATATACGACTCCGGTGGGATTTGAAGGGGAACATAATATAAGCATCTTGGTTTTTGGGGTGATCGCTTTTTCCAGATCTTGAGGATTGATCTTGAAGTTATTTGTCTTTAAAAAGACACATTTACCCTCAGCAAGCTTGACCATTTCTTCGTAACTAACCCAATATGGGACCGGAATTATTACTTCGTCACCCGGGTCAACGGTAACCATTATCATGTTAAATAAGGCTTGTTTACCTCCGGTTGAAACGATAATGTTCTTTGGTTCGTAATCAATCCAGTTGTCACGTCGGAATTTAGCGCAGATCGCTTCTTTTAGTTCAATTATTCCCGAAGAAGCCGTATATTTGGTAAAACCCTCATCAATGGCTTTTTTGGCGGCTTCTTTAATATGAAACATCGTGTCAAAATCCGGTTCGCCGGCTCCAAAAGAAACAACATCCAAGCCTTGTTTTTTCATCTCCTTGGCTTTAGCGGTAATTGACAATGTCATAGAAGGGTTGATATTTTGAGCACGTTTTGATAATTTCATACACTTATAAAAAATTATAACTTGTCATCCCCGTGAAAACGGGGATCCATGTGTTCTGGATTCCCGCCTACGCGGGAATGACAGGACCTGCGTCAACTATTAATTGATTAATATCAGGATATTTTTTTATATTTTCTATAAACAGTCGAGCTAAGTTTTTTGCCCTGTCATTGTATAAATTTTCATCTGACCAGGACAGGGAAGGGTTAAGAACCTTTTCCTCAACTCCCGGAACCGAAACAGGGACAAAAAGATTAAATATCTTGTCGTGACGGTATTCTTTATTATCAAGTTTACCCGTAAGAATTGCGGTAATTATATTACGGGTGTCATGTATGGAGATTCTTTTTCCAACCCCGTAAGCTCCACCAGTCCATCCGGTATTAACTAAAAAAGTGGTTGTTTTATATTCTTTTAAATATTTTTTAAGCAAATTCAAGTAAACCATCGGCTTTTGAGGCATGAATGGGCCACCAAAATATGCGGAAAAGGTCGATTGAGGTTCTTTGATACCACGTTCTGTGCCAGCCAGTTTTGAAGTATATCCGGAAAGAAAGTGATAAGCGGCTTGATCTGGATTTAACCTGGCAACCGGCGGAAGAACTCCGGTCGCGTCAGCAGTCAAAAAAATCACATACTTAGGTTGCCCACCTGTTCCTGTTGGAACCGAATTATTGATAAATTCCAAGGGATAGACGGCTCGGGTATTTTCAGTGAATTTGTCATCATTGAAATCAAATTCTCCATCGCCCTTCAAAACGACATTTTCAACTAAGGCTCCAGATTGATGAATGGCCGACCAAATTTGTGGCTCACTTTCCTTTTTTATATTTATACATTTTGCGTAACAACCCCCCTCAAAATTAAAGACTCCATTTTCGCTCCAACCATGTTCGTCATCACCGATTAACCGTCTTTCTGGATCGGTAGACAGAGTAGTCTTTCCCGTTCCGGACAGGCCAAAAAACAAGGCGGTCGTCTTACCTTCAACATCTATATTTGCTGAACAGTGCATTGGAAAAACGCCTTTGTTGGGAAGTAAATAGTTCATGTATGAAAAGACAGATTTTTTTATTTCACCGGCATATTTTGTAGCGCCGATGATAATTGTCTTTTCCACAATGTTCATAATGACAAAAGCTTCAGAATTAGTTCCATCAGTTTTCGGATCGGCAACAACCGATGGGGCGCAATAGACCGTCAGATCAGGCTTAAATTGTAAGGGCGAATCATGATTCGCCCCAACATCTAATCGTCTAAATAGATGAGTGGCAAAAATTGCCTGATAGGCATATTGACAATAGACTCGAAGATTTATTGAATGTTTTTTATCGGCTCCGACCTGGGCATCGACAACAAAAAGTTCTTTTTCGGAATCAAAAAAAGACATGACCTTTTTATAGAGCTTATCGTAGTTTTCTTTTGAAATAGGAACGTTGATCTTTCCCCAATTTATCTTGTCATGAACTGACGGAGAATCAACAATGAACTTATCGTTTGGAGAACGCCCGGTGTATTTTCCGGTGTAGGTTACGAGGGCTCCAGACTTTGACTGGATAACCTCTTTTCTTTCAAGAGCTTTTTTAATGAGAAAATCAACCGGCTGATTTCGGTAAATTTTTCCACTGTTCATAGGGGTATTATACTATTAAAATCACTTGCCTAAATCAGTAATAATTTTATTAGCAACTCCCTCAAGAGAATTTTGTGTTTTAAAAAAATTTGCCTCCCATTTTGGGGTAAAAATACTAGTTATTAACATTGTATTCATCTTAAGTACATAAGGCGTTATTAAATCAAATTCTCCACCATCTCCAACAACAACATGTGGAGATTGTCCTAAAGATAAAATAATACTTCCATAATTTTTTCTACGTAATAAAATATCTCGAGTCTCAAGTCCGGGCAACTTCATACTCCATGGTACCCTATCCCAACTAGGATTTATTAAATTCTTTTGGGCGTTACCTCTAACCTCAATCTTATCATCAGAAATTTTATTATTTCTTAGAAATGGTTGTAATTTTGCAAGTACATGATTAGGTTTTGAACCCGAAACTATAACCAATTTTCCAAGAGGAAGAATTTCTTTTATGGTATGAGCGGCGTCTTGTCTATAAAAAGCTCCTAATTGAGCATAACTATCATTTTCTAAATTATCTAAAAAACCTGAAACGTCACTTGGTTCAGGCAAACCATGCTCTTTAGATTTTCGCATGTTTACCATTGCTCTTTCTGCTGCGATTCGATTTAAAACATAAGTATCAAAGGTAGCTGGAGTTACGATAAATCCTTGATCATTTTTCCATCCGTAGATTTCTGGATGAGCTATTAACTCTTCTCTTTCTGGTTGGATATATTTAGTTATTACGTCTCTTGGTAGTCCAGTTATATTTCTAAATTGACTTTCAAATATATCGGTATAAGCATCATGAGTGACAATTGGATCAGTCAATGTGCCGTCATGATCAAATACAAATAGTTTTTCTGACATAAGAGAGTATATCAAAAAATAGGTATATTCAATAACTATAGGTTTAACTATAATAAATTTTTTCCCAAAAAAAAATTATTTGAATATTTATGTTATAATGCAACTTAGATATGGCAGAAAAAAAACTATTAGATTTGACTCAAGTGACTGCTGGTTTAGAAACTCATGTTTTGACGCAGGAAGCGTTAGCAGAAAATTTTCAGAGTATAAAAACACGAATAGAAAATGCAGCAAATATCTCAGGTAGAGACTCATCATTAATTACTATCGTTGGAGCTGTAAAAACTGTCCCAGTTGAAACCCTTAATACTGCATTTACTCTCGGTATTAATCATTTTGGAGAAAATTATCTTCAAGAGGCGGAAAGAAAAAAACAAGAGCTTACTCAACTTGGTGCAAACCCAACTTGGCATATGATTGGTCATTTACAAAGCAATAAGGTGAAAGATGCAGTGGCGCTTTTTGATGTCATCGAGACTGTAGACTCTGTTCATCTAGCTGAAGCGATTGCGCGTAGATCAGTAAAAAGACCAATGCCGATTATGCTAGAGGTTAATGTAGCACAAGAATCTAGCAAGTCTGGTTTCGCCCTTCAAGAAGTTGCTGATGTATATAAAAAGTTAAAAAGATTACCTGAACTCTCTATCATCGGTCTTATGACAATTGCGCCTGAAGTATCCAATCCAGAAGAAGTACGTCCTGTTTTTCGTGGTCTCCGGCAGTTAAGAGATGAATTGGGTTTAAGGGAACTTTCTATGGGCATGACGAATGATTTTGAAATAGCAATACAGGAAGGAGCAACTTCAGTACGTATTGGCAGGGCGCTTTTTGGTTCGCGCATTAAACCAGCGGCAAAAACCTAAATCTGATAAACTTTTCTTATAAAATATTCATGAAAAATTGTGGATGTAAGTTCAGGATGAAAACAAGCTGCTAAATAATAATTATCATTTATTTTTTGTTCACAAGCTATTATTTCACCATCGTTATTCGCTAATATATTAACCTCTTTTTTTACTCTAATTATCCTTGGGGCTCGAATGAAGACTGAGTGAATGTTGCCTAAACTTGTTTTAACATTTTTTTCAAAAGACTCTGTCTGTCTTCCATAGGCATTACGATCAATCTCTATATCCATTAGTTCCAGTGTCTTTTGATCATGAGTCTTGTGAGAAACTTGCTTGGCAAGCATAATTGCTCCAGCGCAGGTACCAAATATATTTTTAATATGTTTCATTTTCTCCCACATACCCTCTCTTTCACATAACTTATGAAGTGTTGTGCTTTCCCCACCTGGGATAATAAGTGCATCAAGCGTTTGAATAATTTCTTTGGTACGAACAGGAATAACATCTATATCTAAATGAAGGTTTTTTGCTGCGTTTTTTGTAGTATTAATATGTTCTATGACATCGCCATGAAATGCAAGTACTCCGATTGTTTTTTGTAATTTCATATTCCGCGTGCAGCCATTTTTGTTTCTAAGGTGGAAATTTCCAGACCTTTCATGGCTTCGCCTAAATTTTCACTTGCTTTGGCTATTTTATTGGGATCATTAAAATGAGCAGTGGCGTCAACAATAGCCTTTGCCATTTTTATCGGGTCTTTACTTTTAAAGATACCTGATCCAACAAAAACACCGTCAACTCCAAGTTGCATACAAAGAGCCGCGTCGGCAGGAGTAGCAATTCCACCAGCGGCAAAATTAACTACCGGTAATCGACCTAATTTTGCAACTTGTAAAACTAAATCATAAGAAACACGATATTCTTTAGCTTTTTCTTTTAGTTTTGTAAATTTTTTTTGTTTTAATAATACTTTAAGTTCGTCAATATCTTTGTTTACCGCTCTTATATGTCTAACTGCTTCAACAATATTTCCTGTACCTGGTTCTCCTTTGGTTCTTATCATAGCGGCTCCCTCTTCAATTCTCCGAAGAGCTTCTCCCAAATCGCGGCAACCGCAAACAAAAGGTACTTTAAATTTTGTTTTGTCAATATGAAATTCTTCGTCAGCAGGAGTTAGCACTTCGCTTTCATCGACAAAATCAACTTTAAGAGATTCAAGAACTTGTGCTTCTACAAAATGTCCGATACGACACTTAGCCATAACAGGGATAGTAACAGATTTTTGAATTTCTTTAATTTTGGTAGGGTCAGACATTCTCGCAACTCCCCCTGCAGCACGAATATCAGACGGCACGCGTTCAAGCGCCATAACTGCCACAGCTCCGGCTTTTTCGGCAATCTTGGCATGTTCAGCGTTCACAACATCCATAATTACCCCACCTTTTAACATCTGGGCTAAATTTCTTCCAAGTTGGTTAACCATAAGTTTTTGAAAATGTTATTTAATAAGTTTCTATAGGAACATTGATATTTTCTTGTAACATTTGAGCAATTTGATTTATTTGATCACCTGTTAGTGCAGTTACATAAGATTCTGCAGGTGGTCTTGAAACAGTATACAGTTGTATAGCGGAGATTTGACCACCATTTGCTAAAATATTATTTACTCTGTCACAATAAGCCATTATTTCTTCTTCTTTTGGCATTTCACCATGAACATTCATAAAACAACTTTGAATTTTAATAGGTCGTTCTTGTGAAGTTGTCAGAATATTACTTAATATTTTATCAAAAGGAAATCTAGTACTTGCTATTAGCTTAAAATAATCTTCCGTTCCTGCATCCAATTTAGCCCAAAGCTCACCGTTATTATCATCCATTAATTTTAGTCCTTTTTTTACTGTTTCTCTATTCAAACCCGTAGAGTTAGAGATGACTACAATTTTTGAATCATTCAAATTAAACTCATTTCTTGTTATTATTATTCTTTGGATTAACTCGTCAAAATTAGTTAAAGAACTAGGCTCACCGTCTCCAGAAAGAGTAATTGCTCTAATTTTTTCGTCACCAAAACCGCCTTTACCTGCTTGTATATCTGTTAATACTTTTCTTAGTTGAGCATCTGCTTCAGGTACATTAAATTTAATAAAATTTCCTTTTTTTGTACGATCAACTTCACAATAAATACATCCAAAATTACATGCTTTCGAGATGGAAGTATTAATACCTACAGAAATACCTTTGACTCTTCGGGAAAGTACCGGATAGATCAAGCTCTCACTCCCATAAAAACCCCTATCATGTAAAGTTGTAGTTAAAGGAGTCTGCAGTCGTTTTTGCTCAGTCATACCGAATCATACTATACCGATAGATAATAGCCCTGTCAAGGACAGCTAAAAAAACATTTTAAATTACCTCTTCGTCTGATTTTTTATTCCCTCTATCACTCTCTTTACCTCTTCATCAGGCGCTAAATAGTAATGTTTGATCGGCTTTAGATTTTCATCAAGTTCATAAACC